>NZ_JAWOTI010000001.1:0-262884 GCF_033338775.1 Vibrio sp. Vb1018 | reverse complement strand
CTGTTTTAGCTTTTCTTCTACAACCGATAGGTTTTTCTTCGCGGCTTCAAAGTTAGGCTTTTCCTCTAGCAGTTTTTTATACAAATCAGCCGCATCTTCTAATTGACCATTTTGAGCGAGCGAGTTGGCGAGGTTATAGCGGCCGTTAAGGGAGGCATCATGAGAAAATGCTTCGATAGCGGCTTCGTAGTCACCTTTTTGATAACTGGCGGCTCCTTTCCAGCTTGGGTTTGTAAATAGGTTTTGCGCCTGTTCATACTCACCTTGCTTGTAGAGTTCCGCTCCTTGTTGGTCGGCATTTAAGAACGGATTAGCTTCTGCATGCGGTGTCCACGTTACTGGGACTGCAGTCGCAACTACCACCCAAATCAGGCCGCGTCGAAACAGTAAAGCCGCAGGAAGAAGTAACAACGGCAGTAACCAAAAGCCACTGTTGAGACGAGAATCAGTTTTAACTTCTTCGCTTTGGGTCGCAGAAAGCTGGCTACCAATGTTATTAGTAAAGGCCGCGATATTTTCAACATCACGGTTGGTGTGCTGAATAGGAACAAATAGACCGCCAGTTTTATTCGCTAGCGTCTGTAGGTTTTTCAGGTTTGTTTTCGCTACGACGGTTGTGCCTTGTGCCGTTTTTAGCAGAGAGCCATCGGGCAGCGCGATAGGCGCACCGTTAGGAGTCCCGACGGCAAGAACAGAAATGCGAAACTTTGTACCTTGGACTAAATCTAACGCGCGAGACAGCTCTGACGTATCAAGATCATCCGCTAACACGATGATATCGCCTTGTTGCGTGCCGGCTTGAGAAAACTGGTTGATCGCCAGTTCAATCGCGGCAGGCAGGTTTGCTCCTTGAAAAGGCATCAGCTCTGGTGACAAATTTTCGATAATCCCCGCAAGCGTGCTGGAATCAGTTGTCAGTGGACTTAAGTTATAGGCATCGCCAGCGTAAGCAATAAGTCCAGTGGCTCCCTCTTTCCATTTAGGCAGCAAATCGAGCGCCTTATAACGTGTTTGTGCTAGCCGATTGGGTTTGATGTCTGTAGCAAACATAGAGCGAGACATATCAAGCACCAAGATACGGTTTTGGTTTAACTCAAAGCTTGGTCGAGCATTGGACTGCCAGCTTGGCCCCGCTAATGAAATGCAAGTTATTGCCCAAGCTAAACCCCATAGAGTGAAGTAATGCTTAGACTGCGTGTTTTGTCCGAGCATCCGCGATAGGTGAGGGGCAATCAGTGTGGACTTTTGGGCTCTAAATTTGTGATTAAGCAAGAGTGCAATAGGGATCACGATGAGCCCCAAAAGCCAATAAGGATTGAGGAAAATAAACTCAGCCATGTTTTCTCCTTAATAGGAATAACAATACTGATAATACAAATGCAGCGCTTAATGGATATGGAAACCATTCAGGCTGTGGGCGCCAAGTTTGTGTGTCGCTAGATACGGGTTCTAGCTGGTTGATGGTGTCATAAATCTTTTCGAGCTCTTCTGTATCTCGCGCTCGAAAATATTGTCCACCTGTCACCTCTGCCACTTTAGTCAGTGTTTGTTCATCTAAGTCGGCTGCGGTGTTGACTTTGCGAGTCATGAAAAACTCTTTCACCATCATTTCACCAGCGCCCACACCCACGGTGTAAATAGTGGCGTTGTATTTTTTCGCAATTTCCGCTGCTTCTAGCGGCTCGAGAACCCCTGCAGTATTGCTGCCGTCACTGAGCAAAATCATGACTCGTTGCGGAGCATCACTGTCTACAAAGGTTTTTGTGCCTAAACCAATACCATCACCAATGGCGGTTCGTTGACCAACCAAGCCGATGACGGTTTGATTAATCTGTTGCATGACGGTTTTGCGGTCTGCAGTGAGTGGTGTTTGCAAATAAGCATGGTCGCCAAACAAAACAACTCCGAGACGGTCACCTTTTCTCTTTGCTACGAAATCAGACAGAACTTTTTTGACTGCTGTGAGGCGATCGATATATTCGCCGTTGAGTTCCATGTCTTCCTGCTGCATCGAACCGGACAGATCGACGACTAACATCAAGTCCCGATATTTGGGTTGGAATTCAACGGGATCGCCAAACCAAACTGGACGCGCACAAGCGACGACAAGAAGGCCCCAGATCGCGATTGAAAGCGCTTTTTGCAGGGCTTGCTTAGATTTGCTGCTATTCTCATTAGTTGGTAAGTACGCCAATTTGATCTCGGCTTGTTGAGATTCTTGTGGCAGGAACTTGTATACCAGCCAGGGGATGGGCAACAAAAACAGTGCCCACCACCAGACAAATTCAATGTTTAGCCATTGGGCAAGATCGGTTATGAGTGTTTGCTCAGTCACGGTTATTTGCCTTTTTCTTTGGTGGCAAAGCGTAGGTTATCCAAACGACACAATCGTCTACCAAGCTTTGATGATGCCCTTGGGAGGAATTCTGATACAACGCTTCTTGCCACTGATGTTGTTTGTCTACGAATCGACTCTCTTTGGTATGGCTATCGAGAAATTCATACCAAGCGATTCCGGTTAATGGTGCGATCTCTTCACGCGGAAAGTAACTCAATGCTGCCTGGCGCAATATTTCCAGAGCAGAAGAGGGGGTATGAGGCGCGGTAGGTTGAGTTAAAAGTGTTAATGCTGTCTTTTTTGCGCGTAAGTGTTTTTTACGCCATCTCACATAAAGACAAATGCCGAAAACGAAGAGCAAGGTGGCTGCAAGCACCACCCACCATCCCCAAGCGAGCGGAAACCAATCCGGTGCGTTTGGCAAAATCAAAGGTTCAAGGTCTAGGCTTTGGTTGTTTGTTGTCATTATTATTACTGCTTAATAAATACTGCTTGTCAGTTTGTTAGCTTAATTGTGAAATTAAGGGCCAGCCACTTGATAGCGTGTTAAATGGAATTGCTATCGAATGGCACTGCTGCTTAATGGTTTCTTGATGTTGGGTAAAGTGGCTTTCGAGTTCTCTTCGTTGTCCTTTAGAGCCAAAGTTAAACCATTGACTATGCAGCCCATCCGAAGCTTTCACTTGACCTCTAAAGTCTGTTTCGCCTCTTTCTAACGGATCATAAAACTGAACGGCCCTTACGCTATTGTGTTGTTTGAGTCGACGTAGTTGTGCCAGTTCCGTTGGTGTTACGTGGGCAAAGTCACTGAGCATAATCAATTCGCTGCCTTTTGGGGTGAGCGTATGAAGTGTCTCCAATACTTGTGTATAAGGCAGTGTACGAGTGTCGTTGCTTGCAGTACGAGTTACTTGCGCATTATGTATGTCGACTATGGCGTTAAGAATCCGCAGCCCTTGTCTTTGTAAAGAAGAGGGGCGAAATTCAAGACATTGATGTCCGTCATCAATCACTGCGCCGATGCGATCTTTTTTAGCTAGAGTTAGCCAAATTAGAACACTGGCAAAGTGGGCCAATTGAACGGATTTGAGTACATACTTAGATCCAAAATGTAGACTAGAACTTAGATCAAGATAAAGAATGACCGCTTGCTCTTTATCTTCTGCAAACAACTTTGTATGTGCTTTACCGGTCCTAGCGGTGACTCGCCAATCAATGCTGCGAATATCGTCGCCAGGTTGATATTGGCGTACCTCCATAAAATCCATACCTCGCCCTTTTTGGCGACTGGTATGGTTACCACTCATCTGCGACCAGAGACTCTGTGCTGGTGGTAACCAACGTACAGATTGAGTGCGATATTGGAGCAGCTCTTCAAGGGTTAATGTCACCCCATTCGCATGAGGTGGTAATGAATGTGTAGCGGACATATCACTCACCTGTTTATGCACTGCCAACAAGGTTTAGCAGTTTATCGATGACCTGGTTTGCCGTAATGCCTTCCGCTTGAGCGTGATAACTCAACAATAAACGGTGGCGCAGTACCGGATAAGCCATGGTTTGAACATCTTCCGGAGAGACAAAATCACGACCAGCAAGCCAAGCATGCGCACGTGCACAGCGATCAAGAGCGATGGTGGCACGCGGACTCACACCCATTGACAACCACTTGTCCAACTCAGTGTCATATTCGTTGGCTTGACGTGTCGCCATAACTAAACGGACGATGTACTGCTCTATCGTTTCCGCCATATGAATATCCAACACTTCTTTACGTGCGGTGAATATATCTTGTTGGCTTAACATTGGGCGTTCAACCTTTGCTTCGCCTTTTGCTTCTCCGCGGTTAATACGCAAGATAGACAGCTCATGCTCCGCATCTGGGTATTCCACTTCTAAATGCAATAAAAAGCGGTCTAGCTGCGCTTCAGGAAGGGGGTAGGTCCCTTCTTGCTCTATCGGGTTTTGAGTTGCCATAACCAAAAACAACTCTGGCAGCGGGTAGGTATGACGACCTGCTGTGACTTGTTTCTCTGCCATTGCTTCAAGCATTGCCGCTTGTACTTTGGCTGGCGCACGGTTTATCTCATCCGCAAGAATAAGCGAGTTGAAGATAGGACCTGATTGGAAAGTGAATTCTCCGGTTTCGGGACGGAAGATATCGGTGCCGATTAAATCGGCTGGCAGCAAATCAGGGGTGAACTGAATGCGGTGGAAGTCGCCTTCAACACAGTCTGAGAGTGATTTTACTGCACGGGTTTTTGCTAACCCAGGAGGGCCTTCAACTAAAATATGCCCATCCGCAAGAAGCGCAACAAGCAGTTGCTTTACCAGATCTTGCTGTCCGATGATCTGCGACTCTAAGTATTGCTGAAGAGTTTCGAAGTTAGATTTATGCATGCTTTGGACTCTCGGTATCCATGTGATTTTCGTGTTGAGTATTGGTCATTTTCCATGTGAAAAAAGTTCCAACGCTCTATTGCAATTTATCTTTTCAATATTGGGACGCTACAGAGAATTGCAAGTACGTGCTATCTCTGAAAGTGCTTATTTGACAGTGTGTTACATTTATTTTTCATAATATAATGAGAAATGCCTCTAGTTTTGTACATATGAGCCGATAAAGATTCCGTGGTGTGCGTGTCATGAGATATGCACCTGATTCCCCTTGTGGGGCCAATAACAAGTGATTCTTTTAAAAGGTCCGAATATGTTGAAACTTCATTCCTTGAGCATCAAACAGAAGGTTGTACTTGGCATTACGTTTGCTGTTCTAGCATCAACAATCATTGTTGGTGTTATGGCTCAGCGTCATGCGAGAGATGTATTGAGCCATCGTCTTATTGACATCGAGCTACCTGCGATGTTGCAGCAAATCAATACCGAAATTGACCGCGAAGTTGTCGAAATGCAACAAGCGGCAAAACAGCTGGCTACAAACGAATTTATTGTTGAAGCCCTATCTAATACAAACCGTGATCCGTCAGTAGAAGTTCAGTTGGTTCAGCAGCTCAATAACGTTAAATCACAGTATGGTCTTAATGATGCGTCGGTAGCGAATCGTCAAACGGCATATTACTGGAATCAAAACGGATTCTTACGTCAACTTAACCGAACGCAAGATGCTTGGTTCTTTGGATTTACGTCGTCTGGTCAAGAAACGTCCGTGAGTGTGTTCCAAGAGGCAAATGGCGAAGTGAAAATGTTTGCCAATTTCCAAGATCTTAATGGTACATCAATGTCTGGTCTCTCTAAATCTATGGGAGACATGGTTACTTTGCTCAATGGGTTTAAAATTGAAGATACGGGTTACGTGTTCCTCACTAATGAACAAGGCCAGATTCAAATACACCGCCAACAAGGTAAGAACCAAACTTCTATCACTAAACTATTTGGTAGTGACGCAAGTGCGCTGTTGAACAAAAATAGCTTCAACCTAATTAATGTGGAGTTTGAAGGGCAGGATACTTTTGTTTCTAGTTTGTATGTTCCTTCAATGAACTGGTTTGTTATTGGCGTGGTTCCCGTTGATGAAGTATTCGCAGACCTGAATGCGACAGCTAAAAAAATGCTGTTTACGACCATCATTGTTGCCGTTGTATTCATCCTCATGGGCGTATGGTTAGCAAACAGCATTACGAAACCAATCCGACTGATTGCCGATCGTTTTACCGACCTTGGGCAAGGTGAAGGCGATTTGGCGCAGCGTATTGAAATTAAGGGTAATGATGAAATTGCTCAGCTTTCAAAAGGCTTTAATGGATTCATTGAGAAGATTCATGCCACGATGAAAGAAGTTGCTTTAACCAGTGGCTCATTAAGTCAAGCGGCAGAAAGTGTGTCAACGAAAGCAACATCCACACACGACAACAGCCAAGAGCAGCGTGATCAAACCATTCAAGTAGTTGCAGCTATCAACCAAATGGGTGCGACCATCAGTGAAATTGCATCGAACGCTGCTACCGCTGCTGATACGGCAAATCAGGCTTCAGATAACACTCAAACTGGTCGAGAAGTTGTGATGAAAGCAAAAGAGGTGATCAGCCGCCTAGCCGATGATGTTGAAACAACCAATATTGTTGTTACGCAGTTGGCATCGACAACCAAAGATATTGGCTCGATTCTGGGTGTAATTCGTGACATCTCTGAGCAAACGAATTTACTTGCGCTAAACGCTGCAATTGAGGCTGCTCGTGCTGGTGAGCAGGGACGTGGTTTTGCGGTTGTTGCTGATGAGGTAAGAAACCTAGCTTCACGCACGGCTGATTCTACAGAAGAGATTCAGCGCATGATCAATCAGCTTCAAAGTGACGCACAAGACGCGGTAAGTGCTATGGAAGCGGGCAAAGCGGTCACCATTGAAGGGGTTACTTCTACCGATGAAGCAGTCGAGGTATTAATCAGTATTTCTGAACGAATCACCGACATCTCTGATCGTAATACACAAGTTGCAACGGCGACGGAAGAGCAATCCACGGTGGTGCATACCATTAATCAAAATATCGAAGAAATCAACGCGATAAATGAAATGACAACCGCGACAGCAGAAGAGTTGGCGGATGCAAGTCGCGATCTTCAAGCGCTCTCTTCTCGTTTAGACAAGATGGTTGGTAGCTTCAAGTTATAGAGTTGGATAGAATAGGCGAAGTTTAAAAGTTCAATCATTAATTTTAGGTAAGTACTATGAATGACTTCGAAAAAGAACTAGAGCAAATTTCTCAAGAAACCGCTCAGGAGCCAGAAGTAAAACTGCCGTCGCTAGAAGAGCAAAAAGCGATCGTCGCTGAGCTGAAAAAGCTGGAAGCGGAAGGTAAGCTGACGCCAGAAGTGTTAGAACAACACTTTGGTAAGTTTAACCAAAAAAACGCAGTTCCAATCCACTAAGTTAGGTGGTGTTTTACCTCTAACGTGCGTGATTAAATCACCTGCTCAAACACAAAAAGGGAGTTTATACTCCCTTTTTTAATGTCTGAAAAATGCTAATACCTCTCACATACTTGCCACTTAAAAATTATTGACATTTCAATGAGTTATTAATTAGTACTAGTGATTTTCATACTTGACAATACTACCGCTCTATCTAAATCTATTGCGTATTTCAATAAAAACGACCAAGGGAATGCGATCAGGATGGAGCAGCAAAAAAAAAGAAACGTTATTTTAATCACGGAGGGAAGTCTACAGTCATCTCTGTTGAAAGATGTATTGGAGACCAAACTCGGTATTAGTGTTGCTCTAATCACGCCAGATAATCTGATTCACGGAGTGTTACATGAATCTCTTTCATCAGCCATTATTGTTGATTGCAGCGTGATCACGGATGAAATTTTTCGCCGTTATGCGGAGTTTAAAGCGGCCAAGCAGAAAGACACGCTTGAAATCTTAATTAATTGTGAGCAATCCATATCGACAGAAGATCTCTTTGCTTGGCGTACTTTGGCCGGTATTTTCTATACCTCTGATGATATAAAAACGTTGCAAGTTGGTATTGGTAAGGTGCTTCAAGGAGATATGTGGTTCAGTCGTAAGTTTTCTCAGCAGTACATTACTTACCTTCGTCGACATTGCAAACCTATAAATAAGAATGTTTCCGCTATTCTGACCAAACGAGAGCAACAAATAATTACCTTTCTTTCCATGGGGGCGTCCAATCAACAAATCGCTGAACAATTATTTGTCAGCGAGAATACGGTAAAAACGCATTTACATAATATTTTCAAGAAGATTGATGTGAAAAATAGAGTTCAAGCACTTATTTGGGCAAAGGAAAATATTTCAGACAACTCGTTACCGGTGTAATGCTATTGCAATATTAGGTTGCCTAATTTAGTAAACTCTTAATAATTTCTGTGACCTGAATGTGTTAAAAGTGTTTCTTTTATGAGAAACACTTTTTTTGGTTCTCTTTTTAATAACTTTAGAATTTAAAAAAGTAGCAAATAACTTTACTCTGTGAACTAGCACTTACATATCAAACTAAGTGCTGACGATTAACTACTAATTTAAGAATGTTAAGTCACTGAAAGTATGAGAAACATTATGGAACAGTATATGGAAAAGCCTGAAATCCTAATGCTCACTCAACAAAGTTTACAGAGTGAAAACTTTAAGGAAATGCTTTCTAAAAATACAGAAACTAAAATAACGATCATTGATACTAAAAACCCTAGTTATCATGAACTCATTCCGGAACGCTACTTTTTGCTTGTTGATTTTTCAGTTGAGATTCCTTCCGAAACTTTAGTTTATTTAAAAGATAGTAATAAAGTGCTAGGAACCATAATGCTTAATCTAGGTTATGACTTAGACACAGAAGAACTCGCTTCTTGGCCTCATGTAAAAGGTATATTTGGTCCAGGAGATTCAATGGACAAGGTTTGTCAGGGATTAAAAGCAATAATAAAAGGGGATAATTGGCTGTCTCGAAGATTACTTGATCAGCTAGTAAATTATTATCGAGGCAGAGAAGTAAATAGCATTATCGAACCTGCTATTGAGGTTGAGCTTACTCGGCGTGAAGTTCAGGTTTTAAAAATGTTGAAAGAAGGTGGTTCAAATATGGAAATCGCTGATTCTTTATTTATCAGCGAGCATACTATTAAATCACATCTATACAATATTTTTAGAAAGTTAGAAGTAAAGAACCGTACGCAAGGGCTTTGTTGCAGAAATCGAATGAACTAAATCAGAATCTTACGATCAGATCAGGGACAATTCATTCACTTACTTTAATTTCATGCCGAAGCCTCGCTACAAAACCACTAACTGGCGCAAGTACAATAACTCACTAATCAATCGAGGTTCACTCACGTTTTGGATTGACGAAGAGGCGATAACTGAGTGGAAACAACCTAAGCAGGATAGGCGTGGTAGACCACGATTGTTTAGTGACCTAGCTATTACAACTGCTCTCATGGTAAAGCGCATTTTTTCCTTGCCTTTAAGGGCGTTGCAAGGCTTTATCGACTCTGTTTTTAGATTGGCGAATGTTCCATTGGTTTGTCCCCACTATACCTGCATAAGTCGTCGAGCTAAGGATGTCGAGGTTTGCTTTAAAACCTCTTCACGAGGCACTATTCAGCACCTAGCCATTGATGCAACTGGACTCAAGGTATACGGTGAGGGCGAATGGAAAGTGAAAAAGCATGGAACCGATGGTAAGCGCCGAGTCTGGCGTAAACTCCATCTTGCCGTTGATGCCGATACTCATGAAATTATCGCAGCTGAGCTGACACTATCAGGCGTGACAGATGCGGAAGTACTCCCCAATCTACTCAAACAAACACGCAGAACCATCAAGGAGATCTCGGGAGATGGCGCATACGATACAAGGGAGTGCCATAGGGCGATTAGGGTTAAGAAAGCGATACATCTAATCCCTCCGCGTGAGGGAGCAGCCTTCTGGGAAAAGGGGCATCCACGCAATCTG
Organism: Vibrio sp. Vb1018; assembly: GCF_033338775.1. Classification (NCBI taxonomy): domain Bacteria; kingdom Pseudomonadati; phylum Pseudomonadota; class Gammaproteobacteria; order Vibrionales; family Vibrionaceae; genus Vibrio; species Vibrio sp. Vb1018. Next base: position 253,117 of record NZ_JAWOTI010000001.1, on the reverse strand, counting down.
GCGGTTGGCTGCCAGAAACTCTATGGGTCGAACAAAAAGTGGAAACAGAAGTATGGTTACCACAGACGTTCACTGTCTGAAACCGCTATGTATCGCGTGAAACAGTTACTTGGAGCATCACTCACTCTTCGTAATTACAATGCACAAGTTGGGGAGAGTTACGCCATGATCAAAGCACTCAACAAGTTAACTGGGATAGGTATGCCCGAAACTCAGTATATCGTTTAAAAGGTGTTCGATTTAGCTAGCGTCCGCTCGTAAGCTGAATTCAGCAACAAAGCCGTACGCAAGCTACAGGTTGGGCTAAGAGAAACCTGTAGTACTAGTATTAACTTGCTGTAATAAAAAGAAAATACTCTATAAAGTACTAAATTTTATATTTATTATTAAAATGTCAGTCTGAAATATCATCCCATATTCAAACTTATTCCTATTCAGTTGACTATTAGACTTCTCATGTCGTGACGAATCTAGTCAGACGTGGAACAGAAGGTCTATTCAATTAATAAGCCAAGAGGGAATAAAAATGAGCGCAAGTGACAATGACACGTATTTAGGCGATGCAGGTGTAAATAACCAATTTGCTGATTTCGATGGCGGCGATGATTTGTTTATCGGTTTTGGTGGTAATGACTCGTTTGTTGGCGGTGGCGGTAATGATTATGTGATCGGCGGCGACGGTGATGATCGCCTAATTGGTGGTGCTGGAGATGATTTGTTAAAAGGTGGGATTGGTGATGATCTATTAAAAGGAGGTTTTGGAAACGATAAGCTTTTAGGTTTGTTGGGTGATAACAAGCTATTAGGAAACACTGGTGATGATATTCTTGTTGTAGGGGCTGGAGATAACATATTGGTAGGTGGGAGTGACAGTGACAAGTTTGTGTTCACGGATAAGTTTGGTGGCCATGGCGAAGCAAAGGTTATGGATTTCACCATTGGTGAAGATTCTTTGCACATTGTTAGCGACTCGGTTACAGCCTTCGGTGATTTAAGCTTTAGCTACGATGCAGTTGGGAATGCAGTGTTTACCGATGGGGCTGATCTAACAGTGAAACTTATTGGCGTGACTGAAACTGACATCAACACCTATGGTGCAGATCTGTTCGTAATCTAAACGACTGAAAATAACTCTGGATGGGAATTAGTTTGCGTGGCTCTGCCATGCTAAAGCGAACTAACCGGACACTCTAGAGCGATTTGAGGTTACCTTAAGCTAGGCGCTAGTATTTCTGGCGCCTACAATTTTCACGTTAAACGGAAGTAGTCGTGCAAAAAACGGTTTTCAAAGAAGTGAAACAAAAACTATGCACGCTTGCGGGCTTGCTGATCGTTTTTAGCCTTTTTATCAACTTATTGGTTCTCTCTATTCCGCTGTACATGCTTCAAGTGTACAACCGAGTGATATCCTCCTACTCAACCGATACTTTATTCTTGCTCACTGTCATCGTAATTGTCGCGCTGTTAACCATGTCCATCATCGACATTGCACGAGCACAAATGAGTAAATCTTTTGGTTATTGGATGGACACAAAACTCTCCGCTTTCATGCTCAAGCGCACGATTCAATATCAATCACATACTGGGAAGAGTTATACCTCGCAAACTCTGAGAGACATTCAGAACATCAAAAGCTTTTTGAGCAGTCAAGCACCTTATCCACTGTTGGATGCGCCCTGGACACCGCTGTTTATTTTATTTGTGTATTTATTGCACCCGATACTAGGTCACATCGCGTTACTTGGATCTATCGTATTGTTTAGCCTAGGTCTACTTAATGAGCTAATGACGCGTAAAACAATGCAAGAGAGCGAAGTCAGAGCGATTTCTCATATCAACAAAGCAGAATTAGCCACGCAAAACTCCAATTCAATTCTCGCAATGGGGATGATGAATGCATTTTTAGAGAAGTGGCAGTCGCGCGTGAGTGAAGTGAATGTGCTTGAAGAGCGAGTTGCAGGTAAGTTCATCTACATGGCTAACTTTTCTAAGTTTGTGCGTGGATCACTACAGATATTTTTACTGGGAGGTGGTGCATGGTTAGTTATCCAACATGAGATAACGGCAGGGGCGATGATCGCGAGCTCCATATTAATGAGTCGGGCATTATCGCCGATGGAGCAGGCGATAGGCACGTGGCGAAGTGCGATGTCTGCTAAAGGCGCCTATAAAAGGTTGAAAGAAATCGATGCGATCGTGCGCCAAGATGAATCAGATATGCCACTGCCTAAACCAAAAGGACACTATGAGCTTACCGGACTGGCCTATCGCCATCCTGGAGCAACCGAACCAGTGCTCTCATCGATCAACTTATCGATTCCTCCGGGTGTTGCTGTTGGGGTGATTGGCCCTTCTGGTACGGGTAAATCGACGTTTGCTCGGCTGTTATTAGGTACGGTTAAGCCATTAGCGGGTAAAGTGACTCTTGATGGAATGGAAGTCTCCGTATGGGCATCTGAAGATCGCGGCGTGCATTTTGGGTATCTCGCTCAAGAGGTGGAGTTATTTCCTGGCACAATTCGAGAGAACATCGCGCGCTTTAAAGAAGAAGACCCCGCTAAAGTCATCAAGGCGGCTCAACTAGCAGGATGTCATGAATTAATACTCAAGAAAAACAAAGGCTATGATTGCATTATTGGTGAAAATGGCCGTGGTTTATCTGGGGGGGAAAGGCAGAGAATCGCTCTTGCAAGAGCCGTTTATGGCGATCCTTCTATTGTGATTTTCGATGAAGCGAATGCCAACCTCGATGGTGAGGGAGAGGCTGCGTATCAACGTTTGATTGCCCATTTAAAAGCACAGAGTACAACGATTATCGTCATTGCCCACAATCCGAGTACGTTACGACAAATGGATAGGCTGTTGTATTTGGCTGACGGCCGAGTCAAGTTATACGGCGCTAAAGATGAAGTATTAAAACGTTTGATGGGCGAAGAAAGAACAGATATCCCAAGGGTAAGAAATGAGCAATCAACTGCCAACCGTTAATCAGAGTTCTACCGAGATCGTATATCGTTTTAGCCCCAAAGCGAGACTAAGCTTTCGAAAACCAATTTTACTCGGTGTGGTGACCTTAAGTGTTTTTCTTGGAGGTCTTGGCTACTGGGCTGCAACAGCCAAATTAGAAAGTGCAGCGATTGCTTATGGTGATTTGTCAGTTCTCACTAAGCGACAAGAAATTCAGCATTTAGAAGGCGGTATTATTGAAAAGCTATATGTACAGGAAGGGGATTTAGTCGAAAAAGGTCAGTTATTAATTCAACTTTCTAAGCGTCAAGCTATGGCTAAGTTGGACTCGTTAAGTGGTCGTTTTATCCATACTCTAGCAAAGGAAAACCGTTTAAGTGCGGAGCTTGATGAGCTTCCAACGATTGTATGGTCTGATGATCTTGAAAGCATTCCCCGTGTCGATATCGTACAAGAAGCACAACTGGTTCAAAACAAGATCTTTGAAGCGAGAAAGCGATTCTTTGATAGTAAACTGAGTATCATTGAGCAGAGTATTTCTGGAGCAAATTTAGAGCTTGAAAACCTTCAGCAAACCAAAGTGATTGAGACGGAACGGCTCAACTTTATTGCTGAAGAAATAGACAGCAACCAAGCCTTGGTGCAAAAAGGTTTCTCGGGAAAATCTACCTTACTTCAACTCAAGCGCCTAGCAGCGGAGGTGAGAAGTACCTTAAGCCAGTTAGACAGGCAATCGCTCACCGTTAGAAAAAGGTTAGATGAGAACCTAGCGCAAATTGAAGAGTTGAAGCTTGAAAGGCTGAATGAGATTGTAGAGGAACTACGAAACACCAAAACGGAAATTGTCGCAATTCGGGAAGAATATCGCTCCGCTCAAGATATTGTCGCAAGAACAACGATCAACGCACCTATTTCTGGTCGCGTAGTCAACATGCAAGTGTTTACCGAAAAAGGTGTGATTGGCTCGGGTGAAACGTTACTAGAACTGGTCCCGCAAGACGATAAGTTGTTAGTCGAGGCTCGTGTTAATCCTCAGGATATTGATTTAGTGAGTCCAGGCCAGCAAGCGCATGTTCGTCTGACCGCTCTGAATGCACGGACGTTGGCACCTTTAGACGGTACAGTGCTGACGATTTCTGCCGATAAGCTCTCGCAAGAAAACCAAGAAGATTTTTATCTCGCTAGAATTGCAATTTCACCGGAAGATGTGACAAAACATCGTTTAACCTCAGGCATGAATGCCGAAGTGCTGATTTTATCTGAGCCACGAACGCCATTGAGCTACCTAATAAAGCCAATTACAGAAAGCATGAATCGCGCCTTCAGAGAGGAGTAATTTCTAAGTGCTTTTTGAAGAGTATTGTCAAAGAGTATCGAATCCAATTACATATCATCATTAAATAAACAGTTTAAAGTCTAGGTTTTTTTCTTAAAGTCGTATGTTTGTAATTTTTAGTTTTTCTGATCTAGTGAAGAATATCAATATTTTACTAGCTAATTATTTTTAGGTTAACTGTGGTAGAAATGTCATATAGTACTCTATTCATTTTCATAGTTTGTATCTTAGAGCATTTTTGAAAACTTAGTGATAATTTATTTTTATATCCATAATTTTTTAGTATTAGTAACTTGGATGAATTATTTGATACTTTTTAAAAATAAACAATATGGAGTATTAAGTATTTCAGATAAAGTACATTAAACCTTGCTGTAAAATAAAAATGTATTATCATATCAGTAAATTTAAAATTTTTCTTTTTTACAATCTTATTTTATTGTTGGTAATGTGTTTTATTAAATAAATACGACGTTATATCGTCATTAATTATCATATAAAATCTTATAATATTGTATAGGGAAATTTAAAATATAAATACAGGAATTATCGTTCTTACAACTCAAAAAAATTAAAAAGCTTTAAATAGATTGCGTTGTTAATTTATATAGTTCACCCGGTGTAGTCAGCGACACGTAATTACGATTAGATATTAATTATTGAAGAAATAGGCTGAGAACTTACTGTCATGTTACAGGTGTACTGTAGTTCAAAGTATTGTCGCAAGGGAGATAGAAAAGTGTGGTATGGTAAATAGCGAAGATATTGTAATTTTTCTGAAAGTTAAAAAAGGAAACGAACTTTGGGATAAAAATTTAACTTGGCTTTGGTCGGTGGGATTTATCACCTGTTAGAACAACATAAAGCTCGAGTCTATACCCAATCGAAAGGTTATGTAGGTTGTGAAAGGTCACGGTAGGAATAATAGCTTAAATTACTTATCCGAATCCCATCTGAGGTTTCTATTAAAATCTTTTCGAATGATAGATTTAATGAATATATGGTGGTTTTATTCATGTGTACGATTCAAACAAATTATCATGTGCATTTTTTTACTTACCACTTTGTAGCCATACATTTATTTCTTTGTAAGACAAATCTGATAACTATTCTTTATATAACAATATATTTTATTTATTGTTACTATTTGCAATTGATTATTATATTTTAAATATAAATTACTTTGTGCCATTAGGCTGATAATAATGTTGTGTATTTATCATGAAAAACAGGGATTAATTTTGGTTTTTATTTTTATTATTTTAAATTCAACAGTGTTATTACGCTAAATATTATATTTTTATGGATTATACTTTCTTAAAAATGACTAATAAAAATTTATACAAGTTGGAAAGCATTACATCAATGTTTAAGATTAGTGTTATCTTGTTATTGATTGCTTTTTTTTACTCTGAAAATGCATTAGCTGCAGGCGAAATAGAAATATCCTTTAATCCAACATTCGGTCTGCCCTACGAAAATGGACAGGTCATTACATACTCGATTGAAGTTCGAAACACGACGATCAGCACGATCAGTGATGTCTCAGTAACGAACGCCATTTGGGATGTGATGTCTGGTTCGAATAGAGCATTCAGTAGTGTCAAGATCACTGATACTCATACGCTAGGAACCAATGCAGGTACTTACTCCTCTAGCAATAGCAACCTGAATGTGACCGGCGCAAACCTATTACCGTTAGGGCGTATTACTTATCAAATTGAAGCGACGGTTGCTGATGATGCTGCTGAAGATATTGTTCTTGGCAACACCGAAGTAAAAGGAACGGTTTCCGGCACAGAGACGACTTTTACTAACCCAGATACAATTACTTTCCCTCCGGCTGAATACGATTATCTTCTGGAAGAATACGTTAGCCCGACCGAATACGATGTTGGCGGCACACTGACTTATTCTTTAACGGCAACCAATAACGGTGCTTATGCGGTTAAAGGATTAGATATTGAGCAAGAGTTTGCGTCTTTAACAGGACAAAAATTAGATGGCTCAACAGGGAGTGCATTTAGCAGCGTGACCATTAGTGCCGTGGCTTCATCAGGGAGCGATGCGGGTACCTTTGCAACAACGGGAGATTTGTCAGTCACCGATGCGGAGATCTCTGTTGGTGGCTACATTACTTACACCATCAAAGCAACGGTTGCTGCGGACTTAATCTCCGATATTGATACCCAAGCAAGCTCCACGACTCGTGCTGGTAAGGTCGACGGCAACCCACTATCAACGCCTCCATCTGATCCTGAAATTGCACTGGAACACACGCTCAACTCAACATCGCCATACCTGATTAACGGTGAGGTGGATTTTGAATTGAAAGTGAGTAACAACGGTGGCGCGATTGCTCATAATTATCATGTAAAACAGAACATTAAAGACCTAGTTAGCCGCAATGGTTTAGCTAACAATTTATCCCCTTCTTACAACAACACCGATGTGGATGGTAACCCCTTCACGACTTGGGAAATCACGGTTTCAAGCATTGGCAGTAACTCACTTTCTGACTACCAAGGCAGCGCGCAGACGGATGTCGATTTTGACGATACCGTTTCTATCTATCCGGGTGAGTCGATCACTTACCAAATTAAAGCAACCCTTACTCCAATCACGATTGGCACCTTGCAAGGCTTTACTGCTTCAGTAACGGATGACTCAGGCTCATTGGTCAAAAGCTCCAGTATTTCGGATACGGTTGATGCTGAAAAAGTGTTGAGTGTGACCGATTCTGATATCTCTATTTCCAAAACGACTTCTGCATCGGAATATGTACCAGGCGGTGAAATTGAGTACGAAATTACCGTTACAAATGGCTCATCAAAATACTTTGCCAACAACCTGTTAGTCCAAGATAACCTGACGTGTGTTAAGACTGAGCAAGCGGGTGGCGCAGGCGATGCCCAAGCTTTTGAACAGTGGAAAGTAGAGGTTATTTCGGGTGAAGATTCGAATGGCTCGGACCCAGGTACCTTTAGCTACGGTACTTGGACGTCGAGTCCACTTTCGCTAACCCCGGATATCGCTCCGGGTAAAACCATCAAGTATAAGCTGACTGCGAAAACCAATGATACCAGCACAGGTCTCATTCTTGATGACGACCCAAGTTGTTCTAACGACAACGTCACTGAAGAAGGCTCGGGTGTTCAAACCCCAGATGACAACTTACGCGCAAGTAAAGATGTAGATAGCCGTTTTTACTCTTCAGGCCAGACTCTTACTTACACCATTACCGTGACGAACGACGGTGATGGTTTTGCAAACCAAGTTCAGGTGCTAGATGACCTGAACTCAGTGAAAACAACCGATATCAACGGCAAAGAAATCAATGCTTATTCGGATTGGACGATCACCGCTGAAGCGTTTAAAGACGACGGTACACCAGCAACTGCTTCAAATACGGGGATTACTGGAGAAGTTAAACACCCTGATAATTTAAATGTCATCGCAACGCTTCAACCTCACTCCTATATCGAATACACCATCGTTGCCGACACTAACCCAATTGCAAATGGTCATATCTCAAACGAAGTCACGGTGGATGGCTCTGTCTATGCCGACCGTGGTTCTGATCCTCGTGATTTTGCGATTGAGTTAAACAAACGTGTTAAGACCAATACTGATACGAGCTTTCATGATGGGCAAACTAGTTACTCTAAACCAGAGACAGAAATCACTTATCAAATTAGTTTGAAAAACAACAAAGAGAACGGTTACGCGACAAACGTCGCTGTGAAAGATTCATTGTCGACGATCACCGCTGGTATACTGGAGCCAGATGGTAAAACGAAAGCTGTATTTAAATCTTGGAAGATCAGTGCGGAAATCATCTCGGATGACCCTCGTCTCAATGGCAATCCTGCTTATACAGATGTTGGTACCTTCAGCGATAACACAGACCTAGACACTACGGCCCAAATCCCGCCAAACGTCGAAGTGTTGTATACGATCGTCGCTCAGATAGATCGTTCTAACAAGGATGAAATCCTATTTACAAGCTTTGACAACACCGCCGAGATAAGAACGCCGGATTCGGATATTCTAAAAAGTTCAAGTGCTAAGGCTGTTGTGGTTCCGCGTCAACCGAAAGTAACCGTTTTAAAAACAACACCAAATGATAGCTTCGTACCAGGAAAATGGGTGGACTTCAAAATTACTATCTTAAACACAGGTTCAGGATATGCGAACGAAGTATTAGTGACTGATGACCTTCTGGGGTTGAACGCTTTCTCTGAGTGGGAGATTACCTCAAGTACCGACTCGAACAATGTGCCATTTCACACGGGTAGTTATGCTGGCGAGTATTCTAACGACAAGAATCTTGATACCGCTGTAGACATTGACCCAAAAATAAATGGTACAGCGGGTTATGTTGTCTTCAATATTCACGCGCTTGTGAGAGACGATATTTATATTGGAGAAGAAATCTCTAATACTGTTGAAATTTATGACCCTTCCACCAACCTTAAGCAATCATCATCAGCAGAAGTTGGTAGCTTATCTGATTTAAATCTCAACGTTTCAATCCTTAAAACTGCGGATAAAGTAAACTTTATTCCCGGTGAAGACGTGACGTATGAAATACATGTTATAAACAATGGTGAAAACTCAGAATCAGGATTAAAAGTGGTTGACCCTATAAGTCAAATCCGTGCCACGTTGGCGAATGACAAAGACAATCAAATTGAGGATGACAAAAACAAAAGTCCTTTTGAATACTGGCAGTTTGATTACGATGGTGATGGCACTTTTCAATCTAAAACTACCGAAGATTTTATCTACCCACCGGGTGATGATTCGAACACCATGACGCTTGAGGGGAAAGCGGAGCGAGTCTTTTACATCAAAGCTCACGTTAAAGATAATGTGATAGGTTCTCAAGATTCGTTCGGAAACTTAGATGACAAAATTAAGAATGATGCTTATGTGTATCGTGAACGTGGCAAAGTAAACGAAAAATCCCACGTGTCTCATCACGAAATGAACCGCGTTGGCAATGGCCTTAGTGAATCCAGAAAACTATTGGTTAACGGTGTGGAATCAAAATTCTACTCACCAGGCGATACTTTAACCTACCAAGTGACCGTTTCTTCCCAAACGGGCTATGTCAATGACCATGAAGTAAAAGAAGATATTAATGGTGTGACGACTCAGTTGTTGAATGGAGACTTGAAGACGCCATTTGATAGAGGCTTCACTGTAGATGTGTCTAAAGACGATTCAAATGGTGGCGACGGCACGACCGATGGTACGCTGGATGGCATCGTTGCAAATGACCAAAACATTGACACAACGATTGATGTTGCAGGCGGTGACTCGGTGACATACCAAGTTGAAGGTATCGTACGCGAAGATGCAGTTGGAACAATTACTATTGGTGGTATTACGGTCATTCCGAATGACTATCATTTGGCGTTTACCAAAACGGTAGATCAATCAAGTTACGAACCGGGGCAACCGCTGGTTTATCGCTTAACGATCGAAAACGATGGCAAAGGTAGCGCATACAACATTCCCGTTATCGACCGACTGTCTAATGTTATGGTAGACCTTGTCGATGGCTCAAGTGGTAAAGCGTTTGACTCAGGTTGGACGGTTGTTCCAAGGATCGTCAGTGGTAGCTCCGCGGCTATTCTCGACCTGGATGGCAAGATTGCTGATAACGCAGACATCGATACTCATGCGTCAATCCCTAAAGGCACAACTATTGAATATGTTGTCACAGCTAAGGTGAACGACAACGCCGTCGGTGAGATCTTAAACTTGCTTACTGTCGATGGTGATACTGTGAGTGCGGAGACCAAAGCGTCTACTGAGAAATACGACTTCTCAAAACATGTCACCAAAATCTACGATCAGGATGGCACTACCGAGTTAAGTGGTGGTTACACGCCGGGTGGTTACATCGAGTATGAAATCTCATTGAAGAACCTGAACAACGTTCACATCAGTGAGATGCCAATCAAGGATGAAATCAGCAAGATCCAGACCGATTACTTCGATGGAAGTGGTAAAGGCCATGCATTTGATTCATGGACCATTATGACCAGTACCGATTCGAGTGGTATCAGTGATGCAGGCTCAGTCAGCAATAACAAAGATATCGACACTAAGTTCAACTTAGCCGCAAACGGATTCGCGACAGGTGGAACCTTTGTTACTTACACCATCAAAGCGAAGATCAGTGAGAAAGCCGTTGGCCCAATTCTCAACGTCGCTGTGGTAGACAACAGTCATAATTTACCGTCAGAACCCGTGAACATGTTACCGGTAAAAATTATCAAGTCGCACAAAGCATACACCGATACATCACTGTCAACACTCAAGACTACATACAACCATACGACAGACGGTGAAAAAATCGCTTACCACTTGCGCATTGAGAACAATGGTAAAGGTTTGGAGTACAACAAATCACTGAAAGAGTTGTTCTCAAACGTCAAAGTGCGTGTCGCGCAAAACGCGGCGGGCGAATCTGACTCACAAACGCTACCTGCATTTGACCAATATGGTTGGACAGTCACCGCGACGACCTCGGGTGAAGCGACGACGCTAATTGATGGCTATACCGGCGGCGCAAATGCAGACATCGATATTCCTGTACTTTCGATTGCACCGGGTGGTTGGATTGACTTTGTCATGGAGTCACAGATCCGCCAAGATGCGCTTGACCAGATTGTTGCGACTCCGAAATACAACGGTAGCAACTTCAATTCTGCGAAAGTCACGCCAGAGGGCAGTAACCTGTCGGTGAACAAAGAAATTGTCTCTATCGATGGCAAATCTTATGCATCCGGTGACACCTACAAACCGGGAGATGAGGTCGTCTATAAATTCACGGTAACCAACACCGAACCCGTGTGGCGTGACCAAACCGTTATCCAAGATATCGTCTCTAACGTTCGCGTTGAGGTGATTGGCGGGACGACGAAATCTGCGTTCTCAGAGACGAACATCTCTCATGCCTTTACTTCAACAGGTACAACGGGAACACAAGACACTTACATCGAATCTTATGATGCAACTGATGATCTTGATCTGTTAGTCGATATCGCTCCGGAAGAAGTCATTGAGTTTACGGTTACTGGTAAAGTTCGCCCAGATGCACTTGGTGATATCGATGGCAACACGGGTAAAGCAGGCAACCAAAGTGATACAACGGATGTAATTCCACCAGTTGCTCCTGTTCTGGTTGTGACCAAAACTGTTATTGGTACTACCGCGGATGAAATTGGTCCAAGTTGTACGTTCCCGTCTGATACAGGCACAGACTGTCACTATAACCCTGGCGGGCAGGTTCAATATCAGGTTACTGTTCAAAATACAGGTGAAGGTATTGCTAACGATGTGAGCATCGTAGATAAGTTGAACGAAATAGATACATCCCTTGGAGGATCTGCGTTCACAGACTACAGTGTTGCGGTTGTTAGCGCTCCTGACCCAGGTCGTTTCTCTATAAGTGGCCAATATCAAGGTAACGTGCCTCTTGATGCTACGTTTGACTTGATGCCAACTGATACTGTCGTATTTGAGATTGATGGTGTTGTAGCGACCGACGCAACAGGAACCATCACAAACGTTGCGACTATCGATGGAGTGGATAGTAATGATGTTACTTTGAATCAAGGCACATCAAGCTTAACAGCTGAGAAGTCGACGACGACACCGACCTATACCCCCGGTTCTGAAATTGTTTATCAAATCCGAGTTCGAAATGAGACGACGAATAACGAGTTGATTGATATTCAAGATACGATTACGGATTACAAGGTTCAAACAGCAAGTGGTAAAGAAGAGGTTGCGCTGAAAGATTGGACAGTTTCTGCGCAAATTGTAGACCCTGGTCTTGACGCTACTTTTACTAAAGTTGATTTAATTAATGCTGCGCCCGCGGATAAGGACATCAATGTAGAGGATGTTCCCATGAGTGGTAATGCAGAGATACTTATCGAAGTTGTCGGCCACGTCCGCGATGATGCTGTTGGTGAGTTCACTAACCAAATTAAAGGAAGACTAGCCTCTAGTACCGATTTCTATACATACAACTTACGTGAAAAGTTCATCTATCCAGAACCGGGTACACTTGCAGTTTCGAAAGTCACCTCAATCACTCCTGCGATTTACCATCCGGGCGATACCATTGGTTACGACATTGAGGTGAAAAATACCGGTACAGGTTATGCGACCGATGTTCTGATTTCAGACCTTTGGAAGACGATTCGCGCTGAGAAAGCAGGCGCAACATTACCTGTGCGTGCGTTTGATTCTTGGTCAGCAACATCAGTGAGTGTTGATGGTACAGATCCAACGCTGACTCAACCAATCGCGGGCTCTGAGGTGACTGGCGACAATGGTTATCAGATTCGTTACAACATTCACCCAGATCACACAGTGAAACTTCATGTTGAAGGTGTTGTAAAAGCGGACCTTGTTGGCGATATCACCAACGTAGTGGAAGTGAGCGATTCAAACGGCTCTCAAACTGCGGATGCGACTTATGTGGCGGCAGCGGCTGATCTCACGGTCGATAAAACCGTTGATAAGAGCCAATACGAATCAGGTGACAAGCTGACATATACCATCAAGATCGAAAACACCACAGCCAACTGGGCGAGTGATGTGGCGATCAAAGATCTGGTCAACGACATCACTTCAACCAGTATTACTGGCGCAACAGTAAAAGCGTTTGAATCTGGCACCATCTTCTTCAATGTATCTTCACAGACGGGTGACACTAAGTTCCCATCGTCCACTGGTGAGTTTTTAGATGGCAGCTTGGACATCGGTCCAAATGATGTGGTGACTATTACGGCAGAAGGGGATCTAGACCCAGAAGTGGTGGGCGATGTCACCAACCAAGTTGAAGTGACCTACAACGGTTCAACTAAAACTGCAGAAGCGACCAGCACGGCGAAGATCCCAGATTTAACGTTCACCAAAGAGCCAATGGTAGAGTTTTACAGCCCTAACCAAGCAGCAGGTTACATTCTGAAAATTGTCAACGAAGGTAACAGCTACGCGAATGACATCAACCTAAAAGATGAAATTGGTGCGCTAACCGTGAACACCATTGATGGCTCGGCGAACCAAGCCTTCCTACAATGGGCGGTTCAGTATGTTACGGGCAGTTCACTGACGACAGTCGATGCTAACTCACTCGTTGTTGACAAGGATATCGATTACAACATCGACCTTGCACCGAACGACACCATCACCCTTTACGTTATTGGCTTAGTCAATACGGAAGCGACGGGCGACATTGTTAACACCGCAACGTTGAATCACAACAGTAAGGACGTGACGGCAACAGCAACGTTGAAACCGCGTCCGGGCGATATTGTTCTAGAGAAAACCACCGATGAGCGTTACTACCAGCCGGGAGAGTTCTCTACATTCCGTGTCAAAGTGACCAACAACGGTTCTGGCTTTGCGGCCGATGTAAAAGTCGAGGACATCATTTCTTCACTTGAAGTGGAAACCTCGGGTGGGGCAATGGAACCAGCGTTGAATGATTGGACGATCGTGACCACTAAAGGCGACCCACGTACCAACATCGAAACGGTACCAGGACCAAACGGTGACATTTCTACCAACCTTGATATTGCACCTGGTGACACGGTTGAATTTGCCATCACAGGTACAATCAACAGCAGTGCGGTTGCTAACATCATTAACACCGCGACGGCTGAGTTCGGCGGTGCGACTACCGATGCAACAGCAACGTTAGAAACCCTACCTGAAGAAGTTTGGATTGAGAAAACAGCAGAGTCACCAATTTACATTCCGGGTGAGGACGCGGTGTTCCATGTTCGTGTTTACAACGGTACCGATGGCTTCGATAACGACATTAAATTGGATGACATCCTGTCTGGTATCAAAGCGACCAACATCTATGGGGTTAATGAGCGAGCGTTTGAAAGCTGGACGATTGAAACAACCAACAGTGACAGCCGCACTACGATCACGCCAATGCCTATCGATAACCAAGACATTCGTTCAGTGATCGATATCGCGCCGCATGACATTGTTGAGTTCACCATTACTGCGAAAACCAACCCATTAGCGGCGAGTGAAATTACCAACACTGCCACCGCTGATTTGAATGGCACCACACAACAATCGAGCGCGACTATTCAGCCTCAATCGCAAGGTATCTCTATCGAGAAAACCGCTGACACTGAGTTCTACATTCCGGGCAAAGAAGCGACATTCCGCGTCAAAGTGAAGAACGAAGGTACGGTGCCAGCAACAAATGTCGAGGTGAAAGATGCCATTAGTGATCTTGAAGTGGTTCGTTTAGATGGCACGACAGTCAAAGCGTTCGATTCGTGGCGTATCGAAGTTAACAAGGGCAGTTCCGATACTGACATTACCAATATTCCAAGCGTAAATACGGACATCGATTCAACGCTGACCATTGCAGCGAATGATGAAGTGGAGTTCGTCATCACTGGTTTGGTGAATCAATACGCAACGGGCGAGATTGAGAACACAGCAAGTGCGTTGTTCCGCGGTGAAACTCAAGAAGCAAGCGCGATGCTATTGGCGATGCCAGAGTCGGTCAAGCTAGAGAAGACCGTCGATGATGAGTACTACCGTCCGGGTGAAAACGTCACTTACCACGTGGTGTTAAGTAATGAATCTGGATCGTTTACCGAAGAGATAGTGCTTAAGGATCTTATCTCAGAGTTGAAGGTAAATACGATTCATGACACCGAAGCGCCAGCGTTTACCAGTTGGAGCATGACAAGCTCATACAGTGATGACCGCACCATCGTGTTACCACAGATTCAAGGTGACAATCTGGACGTGAATAGCCGTGTGATTATTGCGCCAAACGATAAGTTGGACATTGAAATCACGGGTGTCGTCAACGCGGATGCGATGGGAGAAATCACCAACCACGCGTATGCCTACGACAAGTCAGAAAGTGATGTTCTGGCGGATGATTTCGCAACTATCAAACCACTGCCGATCATTTTGTCGGTGACCAAGGTGGCAGATAAAGCGGAATACACCAACGACGACGATGAAATTACCTTCACGATGACGGCGACCAACCGAGGCTCTGCAGATGCAGAAAGCGTCAACCTGTTGGATGAAATCGATAAGCTTATTGGTAACAACGGCAATCCATTGTTCACCACATGGAAAGCGACCATCACTGAGCTTAAGTCTGGTGTGGTGGTTTCTGTCGATTCAGATAGCAATGTCGATTCAAACCACACTATGAAGGCGTACCAAGGTAATGAATACGAAATCGTAGTGACAGGTGAGATCAACCAAGGCATTGATGACAACTTCACGAACGTCTTTACCGCGAAAGCATCGACAGGTGAAGTCGCGTCCGCCAACGTCACGATCAAGGTTAAGAAGCAAGCTTACAACGAAGGCATGCTGAAAGTGACCAAGGTAGCGAGCAAGTCAGAGGCGAGCGTCGGTGAAGTTGTTGAATACGAAGTCGTGATTACCAATGAAAACGACAACCCATTCACGGGTGTACGTTTGGTTGACCGCTATCCGGGCGGCTTTGCTTACATCCCAGACTCGACAGAGATGGTCAACAGTGGTCCTGATGGCGTATTTGATACCTCGGATGACATCCAAATCACCGTAGAGCCAACGAAGACCAATCAACTGTTCTTCGAAGTCGGCGACATGAATATTTACGGCAAGGGCGATTCGAAAACCGCTGATGCTGTTCGTATCCGTTACCTAATGCGTGTAAGCGTCGGTGCTACCTTTGGCGTTTACACCAACACAGCATGGGCCGAAGCGCCACCGGCAGAAAGCTTCTCGGCACAAAACACCACGACCAACTACGTTGTGAAGTCGAACCTCGCCAGTGCAACGGTTGAAGTCATGCCAGATAAGGTATTCGACACCGCTTCGATCATCGGCAAGGTGTTTGAAGACCACAACGGTGACGGTTTCCAAGCAGACGCAACGGCAGATGACATTTATATTGATGTAGACCTTGCCGCAGGCGATTACGTACTGGGCTCAACTTTCATTACTCAAGATGGCGTTGAAACCCAACTTAAAGATGTGAAGGTGAAACTCAAAGGCCAAGACGTTGTTATGTCGAGTGTGGACAAAGGCTATGAAGTCGATGAGCTGTTTGGTCTATCTCGTAACCGTACCCTCGAACACAGCAACAAAGTGGTGTTCCAGTTTAATACTCGAACTCGCCAAGGTTTCCCGTTCAAGGTGACAACGGATAACGGCACGCACATCGAGTTCGATAAGCAAGGTAACGCGATTACCAAGCACAAAGGAGATAAGAAAAAAGGTCTGTCGGCAGAGAACATCGACGTGGTGAGAAACCTCTACCGAGATGGGGATATGTACTTATGGGAAATCATTGTAGAGAGCAAAGGACTTTACGAAGACGGTATCCCAGGCGTTCGACTCTTAACGGTCGAAGGCATCATCATCGAGACAGACCAATATGGTCGATACCACGTTCCAGATCAGTGGGTGTTGAATAAAAAAGGTAAGCAGTTCTTGGTCAAAGTCGACACAGACTCGCTACCGACAGGCATGAGGGTGGTCAGTGAGAACCCGAAAGTACGCCGAATCACACCAAACAAACTGACGAAATTTAACTTCAGTATTCAAAGCAGTGGGGATGATTAACCGTTCGCAGTACAGACGCAGGCTGGGCCAGACCCAGCCAACCACTCAAGCGGTTAAGCAGGATTATTATGATTAGATTTAGACAATCAAAACTGACAATGTGTATCGCGGCTGCGTTGCCAATACTTTCGTACGCGAAAGACACCAGCCAATTGGAGAAACTTGACAGTGACTCACTGGGTATTGAAGTAAAAGCTCACGAACAAACGGATAACTCGCGTATCTACCTAGACCAAGGTGCGATTTGGGTAAGCCGCGACATCATGCGATTTGACCCGGTACTTGACCTGAGCATTAGCAGCGATGTTGAAGTGAAAGATGGCAAGCCATTGCAAGAGATGAGCTTTGCTATCACAACCAACTTCAGCTACTACGTTGACCATTACCAACTGGAAGTCTTCCGTGGTGGTGACCGTGGCTTGGTTGACCCTTTAGCAGTGGTTGAAGGTCAGCAATTTGCCAACGATTTCAACATTGTTTGGGATGGCGCGACCGACCAAGAGTATCAATTTGAATCCAACACACAGCTGTTGTTCCGTTTAAAAGCCTTCGATAAAGACGGCAACATGGACGTGACGACGGTTGGTGTGATTGACCTTGTCGAGCCAGATTCTGAAGTCGATATCGACAAGAACGACGGTGAAGAAGAGCAAAGCCGCAAGCTTGGTAAAGCTCAGTTGATGCGTCACAACATTCCAACCTCTGCGGGTCTGGCAAGATTCATGGGTACGGGACTAAAAGGCGTCGATAAAGTCGTGATTGGCGAAGACGAGTTTGATGTGGAAGAGGGCGAGTTATACGCAGAACAGTACTTGCCAGCA
Organism: Vibrio sp. Vb1018; assembly: GCF_033338775.1. Classification (NCBI taxonomy): domain Bacteria; kingdom Pseudomonadati; phylum Pseudomonadota; class Gammaproteobacteria; order Vibrionales; family Vibrionaceae; genus Vibrio; species Vibrio sp. Vb1018. Next base: position 235,345 of record NZ_JAWOTI010000001.1, on the reverse strand, counting down.
GATGCGTATCTCTTCCCTACTCGTGTAGTATTCGACAGCGGTGAAGAGCGTCGCTACCAACTGTACGTGCGTATTCCTGATGAGTATTGGGTACAAGCAGGTCTTGCGGATTTCTACATCGGTAAAAACAAAGTGACGGGCAACTCCGCCGCATTAGCCGTCGACGAGCAATACCAAGATGACATCTATAACCAAGGACGCTTGGCGTACTTTGGTCAGGGTAAATTTGGCGACAAACTCAGAGTTACCACTCACTTTGATACTAAAGAGAGTGACGTGCGAGACATGTTTAAGAACCCGTTTGCCTCTGACTCATCCAGCGTATTCGACATTCTCGAAGACGACGATGAGATGTATTACGGCAACTATGGTGACAGTTCCAACATCTACAAAGTGGTAAATACCAAAGGTAAGGTTTACCTCAACGTTGAGTACGACAAATCCAATGTGTTGTGGGGTAACTACAACACTGGCATTACTGGCACCGACAACAACGATTACAACCGTAGCTTATACGGCTTTAAAGGTGACTACCGTACTCGTTCAACCACCAAGTTTGGTGAAGATCGTCTAAACATTGTTGGCTTTGCGGCTGAATCTGATTCACTCTTCGCTCACGATGAATTCCTAGGTACTGGTGGTTCGTTGTACTTCTTGCGTCATGGTGAAGTGGTACCGGGCAGTGACAAAGTGATGGTGAAAGTTGTCGACCCAGACAGCAGCATCACTGTGCAAGAAATGCCGCTGCAATCGGGGCGTGACTATGAAATCGACCCATACCAAGGCCGCATTATTCTGACCAGACCGCTGAACAACATCATTTCGGATAACTTTGGTGATGTGATAAACGACCAACCGAGTTCAGGATACAAAAACTATCTTGCGGTGGACTATGAATACGTCCCTCAAGGCAGTGACGCGCTTGACGCAATGACCGCTGGTGGTCGTGTGAAAGGTTGGGTGAACGACTACATCGGTGTGGGTGCAAACTACCAAACCGAAGAAAAAGACAACCAAGATTACGAAGCGTACGGCACGGACTTAACCTTGCGTGCATCTGAAGGGACGTACTTAAAAGCCGAATTCGGACACAGTAAAGGTCGTCAAACCGATTCCAACTACGTTTCTTTCGATGGCGGTTTAACCTTTACCCCAATTGGCAGCAACGCGGAAGATCGTGAAGGTGATATCTACCAAGTGAAAGGGGTGATGAACCTTTACGACTTAGCTCCTAACGTATTCTCTGCGGTGGGTAACGACGTTAAAGCTTGGTACAAATCCAAAGACGCAGGTTACAGTTTTGCTAGCCAAGATGATGACTTAGAGCAAGAGTCTTACGGTACCGAAATTCGTTTCCAAGCCACTGACCGAGTTGCTGTTAAGACGCGCTTTACCTCGGTTGAAGAGCGTGAATCCGATGGTGATTTGCGAACGGATACCCAGCAAGCGGAATTGGAAACCCAAGTTAAAGTCACCAAACACATCAAGATCTCGGCAGCGGGTAAACAAGTTGAAGAGCTAAACAACCAAGATGAAAAAGGCAAAGGCACGTTAGCGGGTCTGCGTGCTGACTACATCTGGGACAGCGACAACAACGTGTACATCAAAGGTCAGAAAACCGTAGGCCAAACAGACGAATACGACGAGAACGACAGCGTCACGCTCGGTGGTGAAACGCGAATTCTAGAAGACTTTGTGGTTGGCGCGGAATACACCACGGGTGATCGCGGCGATGCCGCAGAAGCGAGCGTGACGTATGACGTAACGGAAGATTACAGCACCTACTTAACCTACGTAGACGACACTTACGAAGGCAAAAACAACGTGATTGTCGGTCAACGTGCAGACCTGACTTCAACCGTCGATTTCTACCAAGAAAACCAATTTGTAGATGAGAACAACGGCAAAGGTCGTATTGACTCGTTTGGTTTTGGTTACGACATGAACGACGACATCGACATGGGGATTGGCTATCAAAAAGGCGAAATTGAAGACGACCAGAAGATCACCACAGAGCGCCAAGCCGTGAGTGTGAGCACATCCATCGATGTCGATGACGTATTGTTCAAGAACAAAGTCGAGTACCGTGTCGACAAGACCGATGATTCCGCAGACCCAGATAAAAAACGTGTCGACCAATGGGTGACGACTAACCGTTACACACATCATCTAACGGAAGAGTACACCTTGTTTGGTAAGTTCAACTACTCACGCTCAGAGAGCAAATCGAGCGATAAAGTGTTGGCTCGTTTTATTGAGTCGACCGCAGGTTTAGCATATCGCCCAATCTACAACGACCGTTTGAACGTACTTTCTCGTTATACGTATTTGGTGGACTTCGACCAACTTAACCGCGATGTGGATTACAAAGATGAAGAAAGCCACATCATCGAAATCGAAGGTATCTACTCGTTGGATGCAAACTGGGATTTAGGCGCGAAATACGCTTATAAGGACAAGCATGAAATCTTCACTCGTCAGTCAGGCGAAGACATTCCAGTCGACAGTAAAATTTCTCTCTACGGTTTGAGTGCCTCTTACCGTGTTATGAAAGATTGGGACGTGACTGGTGAGTACCACTGGAAGACGGACAGCACCTACGACGAGTTAGAGCAGGGAGCATTGGTTTCGGTTAACAAACATTTGAGCGACAACTTCAAAGTCGGCGTGGGTTACAACTTCTCAGGCTTTGATGGCAATCTAGCGAATGATGACGATTACGATGCATCAGGCGTGTTCATTAACCTAGTTGGTAAGTTATAAGAGGGCGATATGAAAACGACGATTCGTTTGTTAAGCGGCATGATCGCAGGGGCAATATTGGCAGGTTGTTCGGCGGATGCGTATGTAAGCCAAGAGAACCGAGAAAAGTTTGCCGATGTCAATGTCTCCAAGTTTCTGATCAGTGAATGTTTGGCACCGCAACGCGAAATCCATATTGCGGTAGCCGAGCATTTCGACTTCGATAAATCCATCATTCGTGAAGCCGATGCGGCAAGCCTAGGTGCGTTCATCCGTGATATTCAAGGCTTGAGCGGACGCATCACGATTGTTGGTCACACCGATTTTAAAGGCTCTGACGAATATAACGAGAAGCTGTCTATGCGACGCGCTGAATCGGTAGAAGCGTACCTTCAGCAGCAACTCGACCCAGAGCAATACGATTGGGAAGTGAAGCACTTTGGTGAGTCGCAGCCGCTAGCGTTGGGTAAATCGGATCAAGCTCGTGCTGAAAACCGTCGTGCTTACGTGATGTTTGAAGAGGCGAAGAAGTACGAAGAGATGCCTTTCTGTGAGCCGCCAAAACCAGAACGTAAGATCTACATGGCGATGACACCACACTTCGATTTCGATAAGTCGGAATTAAAACCGGAAGACCTTTCACAATTAGATGATTTCATCGCAAAACTGCAAGGTTTAGAAGGTAGCATTATGGTGGCTGGTCATACCGACCAAGTGGGTTCGCTCTCTTATAATGAACAATTGGCGGAGCGAAGAGCGCAAACCGTGGTGGCGTATCTCAAGACGAAACTCGATCCATCGCAGTTTGTGTGGGAAGTAAAAGCCTTTGGTGAGCTTCAACCTGTGATCAACGAAGAATCTCCAGAAGCCAATGCTTTAAACCGCCGTGCGTTTATCGTATTTAAAGAGAGTGAACTGGGGCTACCGACTGAATAATTTGGTAAGGTTGTCCTCTCGCAAGCTAGCTATCTGTTTTCTGAGCGATATTTAGCATGAAAGGTCAACCTATCTAAACCAAACAGGGAGTCGGGTAATGGAGAAAGTGCAGTTAGTCGTCGATTTTCTTCTCACTCATAAATTGATTTTTACCGCACTGATCTTTGCGATTATGTGGTTAATTCGTCGTGCAATTTTATCGATGATTCGTGGTGATCACGCTTTTCTCTCAGAAGATCAGCGTAGTTGGATGTCTAGAACTAAAAATGGCACCTTTGCTGTTACATTACTGATTTTATTTATTTTATGGCAATCAGAAATTAACGAGTTTGCTCTGAGTGTAACGGCGATTGCCGTTGCCATTGTAGTGGCATCCAAAGAAATCATTTTGTGTTTTACGGGTTCGATTCAAAGAGCAAGTTCGCGTTCTTTTCGCGTTGGAGACTGGATTGAGGTCGGGAAGTTGTGTGGTGAAGTGATTGAGCACAATATGATGGCGACGGTGATTCAAGAGATCGACCTGCATCACGGGCAATATCATTACACCGGCAAAACAGCGACATTGCCTAATAGTATGTTCTTTACCTATCCAGTAAAGAACCTCAACTTCATGAAGCGGTACGTTTACCACAACTTTTCTGTAGTGGTGAAAGACTTCGTCAATTTGTATCCACTGTTACCGATTTTAACTGATAAAATTGAAGAACATTGCAGTTACTTTGCTGATGTTGCACATCGTTACAATGCGATGATTGAAAAACATGCCGGTGTTGACCTTCCTGGTTCTGAGCCACATATGCATATTTCTAGCAACATTAATGGTGAACAAATTCTGCACGTGATGATTTTCTGCCCAACCGATAAAGCGAACCACTTAGAGCACTTAATTCGTAAGGACTTTATGGAACTTTATGAGCAACGTTTTCCTGTAGTGCGAGAAGAATAGAGCATCGTACTTCGCCTTTAATTTCAAACCCCGCTATCAAAATAGCGGGGTTTGTTTTTCTTAGCGTATTTTTAGGCTGTAACAATATTCCCAACTTAGCTGAATTTACTCTTCAGCATTAAAAATAGGAAGTAAGTGCTGCCTATAATAGCGACCAACGTGCCAGCTGCGACCTGACTTGGATAAATAGCGATTTGTCCTAGCCAATCTGCCCACAACATTAGGGTTGCGCCAATTAAGGCACCGACACACAGTTGCTCTTTCACTTTTCTTGCTCCTAACATCATCGCCATATGGGGAGCGACCAAGCCAACAAAAGATATTGGACCAACTGTAGCGGTAGAAAAGGCGCATAACAAAGCAACGATGGTGAGCATAAGCGTATTGGCTACGGTAGGGTTAAGCCCTCGTGCATTTGAGAATTGTCGCCCGATGGAAATTAGTGTTAGCCAACGAGAAATCGAGAATACAGCGGCAACCAGAACTATTATGGCCAAACATAGCATCAGTGCGGTGTCGGCTGTGACTCGATAAATAGAACCAGTTAGCCACAATAAAATTTTGTAACTGTCACCTGAGCCTTGAGCTAGCGAAAATTGAACGAGGGCTTCTAATAGTGCCGTTAGTGCGATGCCGGACAACACGAAGTTAGATGGATTAAAATGGCTTCGTTTACCGATAATCAGCAATAACATCAATACGGACATACTTCCGAAAAAAGCGATACCCCAGCTAAATGCGGAGAGAAGCGACCCAGCGATGACTCCTGTCGTAATAATGGCAAACGTGGCTCCGGAAGACACACCGAGAATATCGGGACTTGCCAGAGGGTTATAAACAATGCGTTGCAAAATGATTCCGGCAACGGATAGCGCAATACCGACAGAAAGTGCGGTTAACATTCGCGGCCAACGCAATTGCCATTGGAACTCACCTGGCACAGACCATTGAATTCCGTTTATACCATGGGTAACGAATGAGTAAGCTAGAATCCCAACCAGACTGAATAGCGCAATGCTGCATACCGCGCGTTTAGAAAGCGCCGTTTTTCCTTGGCTCATTGAAAGGTTAAGTTGATCGGTTGCCGTCAGCTTTTTACGAGTAAACCAAATTAAAGCGGGAGCGCCAATAGCTGCAGCCGCTACGCCGCTAGGAATGGTTTCCTCTAACCATAAGCTCAGCGAGATAGCGGCAGAGTCTGTGATGATTAGTAGCATTGCGCCCAAAAGCATGCTGCTGATCAATTCGTCGCGCGGTGTTCTTGCCCCCATCGCTCTGGCAATATTGGGTGTCAGTAATCCGATGAAGCTGATAATACCAACTGCGGTGATGGAGGCGGATACCAGCCAAATACCCATCACCATTAACGCACCAAACGCGGGTAATACCGCTAAGCCTCGGGCTGCTGCGCCTTCTTGTCCTAGTTTCATTAAGGTCAGAATACGTGGTGCGACGATCAAAATTACGATTGCGATAGCGCAGCGAGGCAATAACCACTCAAACCAATCCCAGCTGTATTGAGAGAGGTCTCCTGCTCCCCACATAAAAATATTCTGTGCGAACTGGGCGTTTAAAATAATAATGGCTGTGGCGATAGAACCGAGCAAGATATTGATCACCATCCCCGAAACGACCAACGGCAAACCTGTCATATTACGCACACCGGCAATTGATACGATCAGGCCAAACGCCACTAAAGCCCCAAACATTGCGGCTAATGCAGAGTAATCGGCGACCCAATCGACGAACCAAATGTTTACCACTACTAATGCAAGCCAAGCACCAGAAGAGGTGCCAAGAGTCAACGGCGAGGTGAGGTTATTCTGCGTTAATTGCTGCATTAAGCTGCCGGTGAGACCAAGCATGGCACCAACAAGCAGGGTCATACTTAACCTAGGAAGCTGCGCTTGCGTAAAGAATACATCACGAAACTCGGTTGCTACCTCTGGTTTTGTTAATAATTGCCATTGTTCGAAAAGTGATAAATTAGTATCAATTTGTAGGCTAAAGACGCTAAGTAACGTAATCAGCGCCAGATAACCAATATAATGTTTCGTTCTCATTGTTCTGGTGCCAACTCTATTAGACTGTCGGTAATCGCTTCAGCGGTGTATTGCAAAGACATGGCACCGCCATACGCCCACACTGCTCTGACTGAATTTACCCGCTGCTTTTTCACAAACGGCATCGCTTGCCAAAGTGGCGACTCTTTCAGTTTTCGTTCTTCTGGGAAAGGTTGTACGTAGAGAACGTAGCTGTTTTGAAGGCCCTGAAGCCGATTGATTCGATCTTGCTTTACTCCCCACGCTCGTGGGTCCTCTTTAATTGGAGCCTGTAATCCCAGTTTTCTAACCACGTAGTCAGTGGTGGAGTTTTCGGTTGCAAGTAATACAGTATTCGGAGTTGAAAATCGCATCACAAGAACGCTGAGTGGAGAAGAGTAATAGTGGCGAATTCGCTGGCGCATCTGCGCAAATGAAGCATCTAATTCTGCCAGTTTCTGTTCAGCAAGTGCCTCTTTATTGAATAGCTTGCTGAGCGTACGAAAGTGACGAATGGCCGTTTCAGCTGCGGCCTCATTTTCAGAAAAATTAGGTAAATAGATTACCGGAGCAATTTGTTTGAGTAACGGAATCAAGTCTTGCTGTGGAGACGCAGCAAGGATGACATCTGGTTTCAAACTGGCTATTTTTTCTAAGTTGGGTTCTGCTCGGGTTCCAATATCTTCAATTGACTCTGGTGCAGTTGGATTGACGACCCATTGGCGGTAGCCTGGTAAATTTGGGGCTGCGATTGGTTCTACGTTTAGCGCCAAAACTTGTTCTAAGATGTCCCAGTTTAAGGCTACAACGCGTTGAGGCGCTTGCTCAAAACTATGCTCGCCATATTCATCGGTAACGGTGATGACTGCATGTGCATTGGTCATAAAAAATGCGAGGAGAAAAGCAGATTGTGTAACCACGGTAAGTAAACGAGCCATTATGCGCATACAACAGCCACCTTTTGGCTCGCTAATGTGTTAGCCGGGCTTGGGTGCTCAATCAGCTTAATTGGTGACTCATATAGTTTAGAAAGGCGTGCCTCGTCTAACAACATGTCGGCGTTGCCTTCAAAGGCAATTTTACCTTTTTTGAGCGCAACAATGTGGGTGGCGTAGCGCAGGGCTAAGTTCAGATCGTGCAGGATCACGATAATGCCTACGTTCTCGGTTCGATTCAGTTCTGCCAGCAGCGCCATTAGTTGAAACTGATGGTGAACATCGAGCGCCGAGGTTGGCTCATCGAGAATTAAAATTGGCGATTGTTGAGCCAGTAGCATAGACACCCAAGCGCGTTGGCGCTCGCCGCCCGATAAGTCATCCGCCAAAGCTTGAGCAAAAGGTGTAACTCCTGTTCGTTCCATAGCCTGCGTGATGATTTGTTTGTCTTCAGTTTTCCAACGACCAAGTGCCCCACGCCACGGAAAGCGACCTAAGCGCACTAGCTCTTCTACCGTTAAACCAGCTGAAGAGGGCAGCTTTTGTGGCAAATAGGCGATCTGTTTTGCCAACTCTTTGGTTTTGAGTGATGAAAGGGAAGTATCGTTTAGTGTTACCATGCCTTTATCTGGTGGCATTTGACCAGAAAGCAGGTTCACCAGTGTCGACTTACCTGAACCGTTATGGCCTAAAACGACCGTTAGCTCATTTGTTGGGATGTTAAGTTGTTCGATGCCGAGGATCTGACGTCCACCTCGCACGATCTCAATATTAGACAGTTGAAACATGGATGGCTCTTAGGAGAAAACTCCCCTCAATAGAGGGGAGTAGAAGTACAATTACCAGCGGTAGTTTGCGTTTAGCATAACAGAGCGAGACTGGCCGTAGTAACACCAGTAATCGCAACCTGAAACAAACTCTTTATCTAGGATGTTGTTCACGTTTAGCTGTGCTTGCCACTGTGAAGTGATGTCGTAAGTGACTGACGCATCCCAAAGAGTGACTGAAGGAACCGTTAGGTTCGAGCTCTTAGGGTTATCTTTTGACTCACCTACGTAGCGCACACCAGTACCGATATTGAGGCCTGGAATCAGGCTGTAGGCGCTGTAGTCTACCCATGCAGAAGCTTGGTGCTCAGGAATAAGTGCGGCTTGTTTTTTACCTTGGCCAAAGCTCTCATCTGTTTTCGCTTTAGTGTAGGTGTAGCTTGCCATCAGTTTTAGATCGTCGGTTAGCTGCGCCGTGCTTTCTAGCTCAACACCTTGAGATGTCACTTCACCTGTTTGTGTCGCAATCCATGTTGATGGGTTTGTGACCAATGCATTCTTTTGCGTGATGTCGAACCATGCAAGGTTGATAAAGCCATCCATAAAGCTTGGCTCATACTTCACCCCCACTTCTACTTGCTCGCCTTCCAGCGGTTTGTAAAGTTCATTGGTTGCCGTATCAATAGTGCTGATCACTTCAAACGACTGAGAGTAGTTTGCGTAAGGTGACAGGCCATTGTTTGCAAGGTACATCACACCCGCACTTAGAGATAGCTGACCATCATCACGAGATTCACTTTGATCAACGGTAGCGCCTTTGCCAGAGTTTTCTGTTTTCACCCAGTCGTAACGAGCACCGATGTTACCAATCCACTGTTCATGCAGTTTCAATTGGTATTGTGAATAGAGACTTGCTTGAGATTTCTCAATCTCACGTTTCACGTTGTCGGCAGGATCAAGAGGGGTGAAGTTGCCGTAAACTGGGTTCCACGGGTTGATAGTGCCAAATGCATAGTTGTCTTGCTCGTCGCCATCGGTTTTGTGGAATTGCAGATCCATACCGATAAGCACTGTGTGCTCTGCGTTGTCTGTCATCCAGTTGCCGACAGCATTGTTATCGAACGTGATGCTCTGGTTTTTTCCGTCACGGAATACGATGCCTTGCGTTAACTCTTCTTTCGCTGGATCGTTGTTTGAGAACGCGTAAGAGCTGCGCAAGTACAACTCATTCGAACCGTAGTTGAGGTTTTGCGAGAGTGACCACGTGTCATTGATGTCGTGCTCTAGTAAGTAACCCAGAGAAAACTGCGTGCGTTCGTATTTATCGTAGTTTGGCTGACCAAGGTTAGTCGAAGGATCGATTTTGCCAAAGTTAGAACCAATCAGAGTACCTGCTGCTGGGAAGAATGGGTTAGTTGGTACACCGTCATCACGAAGGTAAGTTGCCAAAACGGTCAGCATTGTACGGTCAGAAATGTCGAACTCGACACTTGGCGCTAGGTAGAAACGCTCGTTGTTTGTGCCGTCCAGTTCACCATCTTGGCTTGTCATCAAGCCAACCAAACGATAGCGCACAGTGCCTGCGTCGTTTGCTTCGTCAGCAATGTCAAAACCTACGGATTGGTGTTGGTTGTTGCCAACTTCGACTTTTACTTCGCCTTGAGGCGTAAACGTTGGTTTTTTCTGCACCGCATTCACGATACCGCCTGGTGCCGATTCACCAAACAGAATAGCCGATGGACCTTTAACGACTTCTACACTTTCTAGGCCGTAAGGTTCGACCAACCATGTGTAGTAACCATCGCGGAATAGGCGGTTGCCGTTTAGGTAAGTCGCTGCATCAAATCCACGAACTTTGAACCAATCAGTGTCGTTGTCTGCGCCATAAGGCTGAGCGGTTACACCAGACGTGTAGCGTAACGCTTCATCTAGTTTTTTCGGTGCACGAACACGAAGTTCATCTTCAGAAATGATAGATACGCTGCGCGGCGTTTCTGCTGCCGGGGTTTCTACTTTAAGTGCTTGCGCGGTGACCGTTATGGTCTCCATGGCAATCACGTCACCTTGTACGACGTCTTCTTGAGCTTGTGCTGTGAATGCAACCACTGCAGTAGGTGCTAAAGCACAAACCAACGCGTTGCGGATCGCGATGGTCAGTGAGTTATTCTTTTGCATAAATCTATTCCTGATAATTATGATTAACACTAAGCTTAATTGTAATTATTATCATTTGAGCTTTTGTTTCGGTATTTTACTGACTTTTGTATCAAAAGATAGTAAAACGTTCGCAAATTCATTCGCGGTACCTAAAGTCATTGTTATGTTCAATTGGTTTGAAAAACTGACCCAACCCTTTCCCCAGATGGAAACCGAAAAGCCACCGAAGACGCTATTTGGCTTTTGTCGTTTTTACACTCGTGGCTTTGAAGCCCCTTTACTCGTTATGGCTGTGTTCAGTGCGCTTATTGCCATTACTGAGGTGACGCTGTTGCGTTATATGGGTGAGCTCGTCGATATTCTCTCTAATCAAGATCGCGCAACATTCTGGCAAGACCAGGGTGATCGCATGCTAATGATGCTGTTCTTAGTGGCGGTTGTGATGCCAGCTCTCGGTTTTGTCCACTCAATGGTGATGCACCAAACGTTATTGGGTAACTACCCGATGTCTATCCGTTGGTTGATTCACCGTTACTTGCTAAAACAAGCGGTTGGATTTTTCCAGCGTGACTTTGCAGGCCGAGTTGCGACCAAAGTGATGCAAAGTGCGTTAGCGGTACGAGAAACGGTCATGAAGCTGGTGGATGTACTGGTTTATATCAGCGTTTATTTTCTTTCGATGCTTTGGATGATGGGCGAAGCCGATGGTTTGCTAATGCTACCTATTGTGATTTGGATAGGAATGTACGCGGTTATCCAGTTCTACTTTATCCCTAAAATGAAACAAGTAGCGACAGAGCAAGCGGATGCTCGTTCTGTAATGACTGGGCGCATTGTCGATTCTTACACCAACATATCTACCGTAAAGCTATTCGCGCACTCGCAACGAGAGTTGGAATACGCAGAAAGCAGCATGAAGCAATTTTTGGTGACGGTTTACCGCCAAATGCGCATGGTGACTTGTTTACTGTTTAGTGTGGATGCCATCAACTATTTGCTGCTGATGTCTATTAGTGCCATTTCGGTTTATCTATGGCTAGATCACGCTGTAACAATTGGTGCTATTGCGATTGCCATCAGTATTGCATTGCGCGTACAAGGTATGTCGAAGTGGATCATGTGGGAAGTTAGCGCACTGTTTGAAAACATCGGTACAGTAGTAGACGGTATTAATACGATTTCAAACGATGTTGAAGTGAAAGACGTACCAAATGCTAAGCCTTTGCAAATCTCCCAAGGTGAGATCTGCTTTGATCACGTAGGTTTTAACTACAGTGACGAGAAGGCGGTATTTGAGAACTTGAACCTGACTATCAAACCGGGCGAAAAAGTCGGCATTGTCGGTCGTTCTGGGGCAGGTAAATCCACGTTGGTCAACTTGTTGCTGCGTTTTTACGACGTAAATACCGGTAAGATTTGTATTGATGGACAGGACATTTCTCAAGTCGAACAAGAGTCGCTTCGCCAACACATCGGTATGATCACGCAAGACACCTCTTTGCTGCATCGTTCAATTAAAGAGAACATTCTTTACGGTGATCCAGATGCTTCAATGGATGCCGTTATCGCAGCTGCTGAGAAAGCACATGCTCATGATTTCATTCAATCTCTACGAGACGAGCAAGGTAACGTTGGCTATGACGTTGAAGTGGGTGAACGCGGTGTGAAGCTGTCTGGTGGTCAGCGTCAACGTGTGGCGATTGCTCGCGTTCTGCTGAAAAACGCGCCAATTTTGATCATGGATGAAGCAACGTCTGCACTTGATTCAGAAGTAGAATCGGCAATTCAAGAAAACCTTGAAGTTCTGATGGAAGGAAAAACAGTGATTGCGATTGCTCACCGTTTATCAACGATTGCCGCGATGGATCGTTTGATTGTAATGGATGACGGCAAAATCATTGAGCAAGGCTCGCATTACGAGCTGCTGCAATTGGGTGGTGTTTACGCTCAGTTGTGGAAGCATCAAACCGGCGGATTTTTGTCTGAGCAAGGTGATGCTCAACTGCAAGTCATCTAATATGACGCTACACGAAAGAGGAGCAAATGCTCCTCTTTTTTGTGTCTGTCGTTTATACCGAGTAAGTAGGCGTTAATGGGCAACGTTAACTTGTGATTATTCATTGAGTTAGGCCAACTTAATGATGATTATGTTTATAACTCACTGTCGTTATTGAATTTTTTACGCTTTTTTTACGCGAACTCCGAATGGGCTTTTGCTAAAGTTTTCTACATCGAATTTTGGTTGATGTATTTTATGTTTGTTCAATGGCGAGATAACACCTTTCTCTTTTCTACTACCGTGATTGTTGGTGCGGTTGTCGTCTCATGGCTGTTAGACCAACTGTTTGGCTCTACAGCCGCAGTCCTGCTGATTTTACAGTTAGCGGTCGTGGTAGTGGCGTTTCAATGCAACTCGCGATTCGCTTATGCAGCGGCGGTGATCGAAGCGTTGAGCTTCAACTTCTTTTTCACGACGCCTCGTTACTCTTTGCAGATGTTTCGTCCGGAAGACATTTTTAATTTAGTCGTGTTTATGGTGGTGGCATTTATCACCAGCACCTTTGCGGATCTTTATCGTCGCCAGCAGGGAGAGTTAAAACAAACCAAGCTGCAAAACAGCATCCTGCTATCGGTGTCCCATGACCTACGCACGCCGCTGGCAACCATTATTGGAACATTGACCACACTCAACGAGTACATGCCCAAGCTCAATGACTTAGAGCGCAAAGAATTGCTCGACAGTGCGACTTCAGAAAGCCACCGTTTGCACCAATATATCGAGAACCTTTTACAGGCGACTAAGCTCCAGCATGGCACATTAAAAATTACCAAAAAAGATGAGCTGATTGCAGATATTGTGCGGGATGCGGTTTCTCGTTTGCCGAATTACACCGAGAAAGTTTCCATGAATATGGATGATTCCGTTGGTTATTTATCAGTAAGTCGTTCGCTAATCGAACAAGCGATTTTTAATGTGTTGGATAATGCCATGCGATTTTCACCAGAGAATGAATCTGTTGAGGTTTCACTTTCTAAGCAGGGTTCGTCGTGCGTGATTGATGTTCGGGACATGGGGATTGGCATCAAAGCTGAAGATGCGGAAAAAATATTCAGCCTTTTCTATTCCGGTGTGAACAACAAATCGGCCGATTCAGGCACCGGAATGGGACTCGCGGTTGCCAAAGGCATCATCACCGCACACCAAGGATATATTCAATCTATGCCAGTATCAGAAGGGACGCTGATCCGCATTCGACTTCCACTCAATCAAGGAGCAGAGCAGGCGTGAGTTACAAAGTTTTAGTCGTGGACGATGAGCCTCGCATTCATACCTTTATTCGAATTTCGCTGTCTGCTGAAGGGTTTGATTACATTGGCGCGAGTACCATTTCAGAAGCCAAAGCGTGTTTCGAAGCGCATTCGCCGCACGTCATTCTGCTAGATTTAGGCTTGCCCGACGGCGATGGGGCGGAGTTTCTCACTACGCTTCGTCAGACCTATAAAACGCCAGTGCTAGTGCTGACAGCTCGCGATCAAGAAGAGGAAAAAATCCGCCTTTTAGAAGCGGGCGCGAATGATTACTTGAGCAAGCCTTTTGGCGTAAAAGAGCTCATCGCGCGCATCAAAGTGCTGGTTCGAGATTTGGTGGATGAGCAAACCGTCGCTGATGAGCTGGTGGCTGGCCGAGTCAAAATCATCAAAAGTACTCACCAATTTTGGTTGGATCAGAGGGAAATTCCACTCACCAAGAAAGAGTTTTCTTTCATTGAACAGTTGATTCTCAAGCCGGGAAAACTCATTGAGCAAACTCATTTGCTAGCGGTGATTTGGGGAAAAAGTCATGTCGAAGACACTCACTACTTACGTGTGTTAGTGAGTCAACTACGCAAAAAACTGAACGATAGTGCTGACGAACAGCGGCTATTAAAAACCGAGCCGGGGCTGGGTTATCGTTTAGTGCTTGAGACGTCCAAGCACTACTAAATTCCAAATTTAATCAACGTTAATGCCAAGGTTTAGTGCTGGTTATCGGCACTCGAACAGGATTCGTGTTGCCTATTTTCCGTGACGGAAAATCAGTCTAGCCCTTAACGCATTAGCATGTTCTATACATAAAACACAGTTAGGTATTGATATGGCTCACTTTACAGTAATTGGTCTAGGGCGATTTGGCGTTGCCGCCAGCTTAGAACTTATTCATCTTGGACACACCGTAACGGGGGTGGATAGCGACCCGAAAATCGTCGAAAAATACGTCGAAGAGTTAACGCAAGCGGTCATATGTGACGCAACAGACGAAGGTGCACTCAGAGAGTTAGCGCTAGCGAACAGTGATGTGGTGTTGGTGGCGATTGGCGAAGACATGCAAGCCAGTTTGTTGTGTACGCTGGCGCTGAAAAATCTGGGTGTGAAATCCATTTGGGTCAAAGCGAGCACCAAAGCGCACCACACCATCGTGTCTAAGCTTGGCGTACAACGCATTATTCATCCGGAAGAGGAGATGGGCGTAAGAGTCGCGCAGGCACTCAACTATCCGATGGTGAACAACTATTTGGAAATGGGTCATGGTTTGTATGTGGTGGAAATCCACGTTAAATCCAATCTGCACGATATGCCGCTTTCTAAGTTGATCAGCCGAGGCAGTTACAACATTCAGCCTATCTTGGTGAAGCGCGAAGAAGCCGTCTACACCAATATCAATGATGAGTTTGTGCTTAATGAGTTCGACACGCTGTTGCTTTGTGGTAGTCGCGCTGAGCTGAAATACGTCGCTCCAAGGTTGGTGTAACATGGTTTTGTGGCATCCCTCTATTATCCCCATCGAGCGAAAACCCAAAGCGGGCAAAAAATTGTTGGGCGCACCGCCATTAATACTTAGCCTCAGCTTTGCGTGCTTGATCATGCTCGGCACGGTCTTACTCAAACTGCCGATTGCCACCACAGAGCCCATCACTTGGATTCAAAGCCTGTTTACAGCAACATCGGCCATTACGGTGACGGGATTAGTTGTGGTGGACACGGGCACGGCGTTTACGCCTTTTGGGCAAGTGGTTATTGCTTTCCTGATTCAATGTGGTGGCCTAGGTTTAATGACGTTTGCCATCGTGACCTTGCTGGCTCTGGGCGGAAAAATTGGCTTTTTGGAGCGAGCCGTCGCGAGAGAGGCGTTCAACCAAACTGACTCATCGACACTCATTGCCACTGCTAAATCTGTATTGATGTTCGCTCTGCTCGTTGAACTTATTGGTTTCACTATTTTGAGCGTTTATTGGAGTGAAGAGCTGGGTTGGAAAACCAGTTTGTTCCATGGTTTCTTCTACACCATCAGTGCGTTTAACAATGCAGGTTTTGCGTTGAGTGCCGATAGCTTAATGCCTTACGTGGACGACCCGGTCGTTAACTTCACCATTACCAGTTTGTTCATTATTGGTGGTTTAGGCTTCTCGGTTTGGATTGACTTAAAACGCAATCGCCGTTGGCACCGACTCACCGTTTACAGTCGAATGATGATCTTAGGCACGGTGATCATTAACGTGGTGGCACTTATCGCCATTTACCTGATTGAATATGATAACCCCAACACGCTTGGCCCTTTGAGCGAAGCAGGGAAATGGTGGGCATCGTGGTTTCAAGCGGTGACGCCAAGAACGGCAGGGTTCAACACTTTAGCTATCGATCAGTTGGAAGATGCCACAACGGCGATCATTCTGGTGTTGATGTTTATCGGCGGTGGATCATTGAGTACGGCAAGTGGCATTAAAGTTGTGACATTTATAGTGTTAGTCTTGGCGACTTACAGCTATTTGCGTCGCGATGAAGCAACCTATGCCTTTCAACGCAAGATTCCCAAAGAGACCATCAGCAAGGCATTGGCGCTGACTCTGATCTCGGTGGGCGTGACTTGGTTTGCCATATTCACGCTGTTACTGACAGAGAAAGCGTCTATGTTAGATATTATGTTCGAAGCGGTCTCGGCACTGGGTACGGTTGGTTTGTCGCGAGGCTTAACGGGCAGTTTGTCCGAACCGGGTGAGTTAGTGATCATCTTCATGATGTTTATGGGACGATTAGGGCCTCTTACATTAGCGTACTTCTTAGCCAGTCCAAGAAAGAAAAAAGCGCGTTACGCGAGTACTAAACTGGCAATAGGGTAGATGGGCTAACTCGAAGAAAGTGAGCAAAAGGCTAGGCAAAAGAGGAGTAACTGCTCCTCTTTTTGTGCTCGTTGTAGCCACGAAACTGTATACGGCAGTCTCTCTCACAACAATTTATGATTCATCTCTATTTTTTATCATTTATAAATTGTCGTTTTTGAGGTGTTGTCCAGAATGGCATTATCCACGTGCAACATAAGATTGCCGGGAATAAAAATAATTACAATACTGCCTTACTGGAAGATACATGAAAATCAAACCCCTCCCTCCTTTAAATAGCCTCGTTGCGTTTGAAGCGTCGGCGCGGCACTTGAGTTTTACGTTAGCCGCTGACGAGCTAAACGTGACCCAAGGTGCTATCAGTCGCCAAATTAGACAATTAGAAGAATACTTAGGCAAGGCTATGTTCACGCGAGCCAATCGAAGCATTAATTTAACGCCTACAGGTCTTCAATATTATCAAGCTGTCAGCCAATCTTTGCTCGATATTGCTCAAATCACGGGTGAAGTGAAGAAGTGGCAGGGCGAACAAAAGATCACGGTTGCGACGACAAATGCAATGGCAGCCTTGTGGTTGTTGCCTAAGGTTGCTCAATTTCAAAATGAACATGATGACATCGATATAAGAATATTGGCCTCAGATAATGTGTTGGACTTACGCCGATTAGATTGCGATCTCGCCTTGTTTTATTGTCGCACTCCACCTGCGGAAATGGATGTGACAACGCTATTTTCAGAAGAAGTATTCCCTGTGTGTAGCCCGCTTTATTTAGAGAAAATCGGCCAGCCTAGTAAGCCAGAAGAAATCTTCAATAAAACGTTACTCTATCTGGAGGAGTCTCAAAGAGATTGGGTGAATTGGGAGCAGTGGTTTGCGAGTGTAGGATTGCCAAATATTTCGCCTCGTAATCGCATGAACATCAATAACTATCCAATGCTGTTACAAGCGGCAATTAATGGTCAGGGAATCGCGTTAGCCTGGGGATCATTAGTGGACGACTATTTACAAAGCGGTGCTTTAGTTAGGCCAGTCGAACACGTGCTTTCAACACCTTCCAATTTCTCTATGCTTGAACCTAAAAATAGAGGTTTAATCCCAGCAAGCGTCAAGCGTTTTAGAGAGTGGCTTTTGCAACAGTTGCCAGATGAGGTGGGTGATCGAGGTTTAGCCTAAATCAATAAGCAGAGAAAATAACAGAGTTTGGTCATGTTAAAAAAGCGGGAGTACCAGTTCCCGCTTTGTTTTAATTGATTGATGAAACGACGCACTAACTTAGTACTGGTCCCTGATTGAGTGTGGAATCACTTTTTTGTGAGGATCTTGAAGCGATAGGCTCGGAAGCCACTGTTTTGCTTTCAACAAGCGGTTCAACAGGACCATCAAGTTTCTCTTGCTCTGGGTGAACATGCTCAGGAAGCATTGCCCATGGCTTAGGTTCGCGTCGAATACTATGGAACAGCGTTAAGCTCATCACCGCGATAAAAATCGCGATAGGGAAACCGGCAATAATGGAGGCCGTTTGCATTGCTTTTAACCCTCCGGCGTATAGAAGCACTCCCGCAATGGCGGCGATCATGATCCCCCACAATACGCGTATAGAGGTAGGAGGCTCACTGTGTCCAGCGGCATCGAGGGTACATAGAACTAAGGTACCTGAGTCAGCGGAGGTAATGAAATAAGTACCGAGTAATAAACACGCAAGCACGCTAAGGAGTTTACCAAACATACCTGTATCTAGGTTGTCGAATAGCGTAAACAAAGCGCGTGTCGTATCAGCTTTAGTCGCTTCAAGAATCGGGCCGCCAGAAAAATCCGCAGGTGGTGTCTGTTTGGCTTCTTGTGCCGCAGTGACTTGCTCTTGATGAGCAACACGAGCGTCTTGCTCTACCTTCAACGCTGCACCACCAAATACTGAAATCCATAAAAACGTGATCAGCGTGGGTACGATGAGAGCACCGCCGATAAGTTCACGTATTGTGCGTCCTTTAGAGATACGAGCCACAAACATGCCAACGAAAGGTGCCCAAGTCATCCACCAAGGCCAGTAATAAGCCGTCCACCAGTTTTGCCAGCCAGAGTCATTCTGTGCATCGCTCCATAAGCTCATACCGACAATGTTTTGTGCATAAAGCCCCGTACTTTCGAGTAGCGTATTTAAGATATAGCGAGTTGGACCAATGTAAAGTACGACTAGCACGAGTGCGAGTGAGAGCAGCATGTTCCATTCTGATAAACGGCGAATACCTTTTCCTACACCAGATAGCACCGACGCAACCGCACAAGTACAAAGGGAAACGATAATAAAGAGTTGAATCCCCAAACTAATATCTAGACCAAAGGCTTGATTCAAACCAGAGTTTATTTGGATAACTCCCATCCCCAAGGTTTGAGAGATACCGAAAGCAGTCACCGCGACTGTTAGGATATCAACCGTGTGTCCGATAGGCCCATAAATACGATCACCAATCAAAGGGTACAAGATAGAGCGTAGGGTAAAAGGCAGATCTTTACGGTAGGAAAAGTAAGCTAATGCGAGTGCAACAATGATAAAGACAGACCAAGGATGTAGACCCCAGTGAAAGAATGTCAGTTTCATTGATGTTGTTGCGGCTTCATTGGTCAGGCCTTGAGTAAATGGGTTGTCAGCGTAATGCCACATCGGTTCGGCGACCGACCAGAAAATTAAGCCTATCCCCATGCCTCCGGAAAAAAGCATGGATACCCAAGACAAATAACTAAACTCTGGTTTTTCGTCATCTTTACTCAAACGAATATGCCCATATCGACTAACCATAAGGTAAAGAAGAAAACCGACAACGAGTGAAACAAGTCCGATGTAAAACCACTTCATATTCTGTAGCAAAATGCCGGAAATCGTTTCGAAGTATTGGCCCGCTTGATTGGCGAGAATGGCGCAGAAAAGTACAAAACCGATAACGACGATCTTTGATGCGATAGTCACAGTCGGATTGAGTCCTTTCAATATCCCAGATGTTGCTCTCATAGGCATCCCTCACAGTGCGTTTGTTTTAGCGTTATTGTTTGTTGCGTTATTGTTAATTTTTGAAAGAGAGTAGAGAGAGGGCTTTTGTGTTTCAACTGATTAATACTCATCGGTTAATGAGTATTAATCATGACAAGAAGATCATTGTTAATTAAAAGGTTATTTTTTTGTTCGAGATCAATGCATGAATGACAAAAACTCATCCAAGCCCGGCGAAAAAGTCGTTTGTTTGTTGCCGGGTTGTTAATCAAAATCATCTCCACTAACACAACACGATGTTGTACGCACTGGATGCAACTCGACTCTCGGAGATAAGAATATGAGCAATGTCAACCAAACCATTATTCCTGTTGAACTTGTTGATAATGTACTGAACCCAATCAGTGAAGCAACAGGAATGCCGAATCAGGCCTACACCAGCGAAGAGTATTTTACTTTTGAGCGTGATCAGGTGTTTGGTAACACTTGGGTATGCATTGGTTTTGCATCAGACCTGCTTAAAAATGGCTATGTGATGCCACTTGATTTCATGCATCTTCCACTACTCATGATGAGAAATCGTCAAGGTGAAGTCCAAGTTTTCCACAACGTATGTAGTCATCGTGGTATGAAGCTGGTTCATGAGGCAGGCGAAGTTCAAGGAATGATTCGCTGTCCTTACCATTCATGGACGTACGATCTTGACGGCAATCTAAAAGGCACACCACACATTGGTGGTATCGCAAAACACAAAGATGATCGATTTAAGTGTGAAAAGCACGGCCTTAAGCCACTTCGTTCAGCCGTTTGGATGGACATGGTATTCGTCAACTTATCGGGCAATGCAGAAAGCTTTGAAGACCATATCGCGCCGCTAGAGCAACGTTGGCAGCAATTCTTAGGTGAAGAAGGATTAGGGCTTCTTCGCCGCGTGAACATGGGTGGCAACTTAGAGATAGAAGTGAAAAGTAACTGGAAGCTTGCCGTAGAAAACTACTGTGAAGCTTACCACTTACCTTGGGTGCATCCGAGTTTGAACAGTTATTCTCGCCTAGAGGATCACTACAACATCATGTTTGCAGAGCGTTTTTCTGGCCAAGGTAGTCTCGCATACAACCTCTCTGATACTGCAGGAACACACTTACCTAAATTTCCAAGCTGGCCAGAAGATAAACTGCGTCATGCAGAATATGTTGCACTCTTTCCAAACGTGTTGCTTGGTATTCAAGCCGATCATGCCTTTGCGATGATGATTGAACCAATCACTGCGAATAAGAGTGTTGAGCACCTACGTGTTTTCTATGTGGGTGATGAAGCAACGAAAGATGAGTTCGCTGCGTGCCGTACTGCTACCGTTGAGTCATGGCGAGTCGTATTCGGCGAAGATATTGGAGCGGTCGAGGGCATGCAGGAAGGTCGTTACTCACCTGGCTTTGGTGGTGGTGTGTTCTCACCAGAAATGGATGTTCCGACGCATTTCTTCCAAACCTGGTTGGCAAAGCAAGTGAAAGCGGCACTGGAGCAGTAATATGATGCATTACCTTAATTATATTGATGGTGAGTGGTGCGATTCAGAGCAAGCGCTGACCGTCATGAACCCTGGCACAGCCGAAGCGTATGCGACGATTGCAGAAGCCACTATCACCGATGCAGATCGCGCAATGGCAGCGGCACGCCGAGTGGTCAATCAAGGCCTTCTTTCGGACGTTCGTCCAGCCGTCAGAACCGAGTGGATGTTAAAAGCCGCCGCAGCTATTCGTGAAATGGTTGATGAAGGTGGGTTAGTTGCCTGTCGTGAAAATGGGAAATCTTTGCAAGATGCCAAAGATGAGTTTTTAGAGTCGGCACGTTACTTTGAATACTACGCAGGCATGGCCGACAAGCTGGAAGGCACGTCAATTCCGTTGGGTAAAGACTATGTCGACTTCACTCAATATGTGCCGTTTGGCGTGTCGGTGCAGATTGTGCCGTGGAATTTCCCTGTCTCTATTTGTGCACGCTCATTGGCACCTGCATTAGCCGCAGGTAACGCAGTGGTGATCAAATCGCCAGAGATTTCCCCACTTGCCATGACTCTGTTGATTCAAGCGATTGAAAAAGCGGGCTTCCCGAAAGGTACGATTAACCTTCTATGCGGTAAAGGCTCAGTCGTTGGCAGTCATTTGGTGCAGCACCAAGAGGTCGATCAAATTGTCTTTACGGGTTCCGTTCCAACCGGCCAACACATCCTGCAAGATTCAGCGCAACGCGCTACTCCATCGGTGATGGAGCTGGGTGGTAAATCGGCTGCTATCGCGCTGAAAGATGCGAACCTCGAAACACTTTTGAAAAGCGTTCAGGTCGGTATTTTCTTTAACGCTGGTCAAGTGTGTTCGGCAATGTCTCGTTTGCTGATTCAAAAAGAGCGTTATGAAGAAGTAAAAGCGGCAGTAGTGGAAATGGCAAAAAGCCTAACCATTGGCCAAGGCGAAAGCCAGCCGGACATCACACCGTTGGTATCTGCTGATCAACAAGCACGCGTGCTTGAAATGATAGAACAAGCAAAAGCCGACGGCGCGAACATCCTAACGGGTGGCTACGCACCTGATCTATCGGGTTACTTTGTGGCACCAACAGTGATTGAAGCCACGCCAGATATGCGCATTGCACAAGAAGAAGTGTTTGGTCCTGTATTGGTGATTACACCGTTTGAAACTGAGCAAGAAGCAATCGAGATCGCGAATGGCACCGATTTTGGCCTGGTCGCTGGTGTTTTTGGTGAAAGCCTAAACCAAACATTACATGTGGCACAGCAACTGCGTGGTGGACAAGTGTTCATCAATGAATGGTTTGCTGGTGGCATCGAAACACCATTTGGTGGCGTGGGCTTGTCCGGTTTTGGGCGAGAAAAAGGACAAGAAGCGATTTATAGCTATGTCCAGACACGCAATATTGCCATTCGTTTGCAGCAAGACAGCAACGTATAGCTACCGTGTAACTGTATTTTCATCACCTCGTACCGGCTTGGATTTCAGACCACAAGCTAGGGCGAGGTTGATGGAATCACAACAAATCTGACAGCGGTTTGTAAACACGGAAATTCTGAACAAGGTAGTTGGAGTATAAGTGATGAGAAAGTGGCTCTGTATTATTTGCGGCTTAATCTATGATGAAGCACAAGGTTGGCCATCCGATGGCATTGCACCAGGAACAGCATGGGAAGATGTGCCGGATGATTGGTTATGCCCCGATTGTTTAGTGGGTAAGGCCGATTTTGAAATGATCGAAATCACCGACGATGCGCCAGTAGAAGAGGTCGTGGCAGTGTCTTCGGTATCGGTAGGATCGTCTGTTCAGCCAAATACGGCTCAGCCACTTCCATCTGAAGTCACTCAACCTATATTTTCAGCTGACCCTATCGTTATCATCGGTAGTGGCCACAGTGGTTACCAGTTGGCGGCGGCACTTAGAGCGCAATCTGAGACGGTTCCGATCACTGTCTTTACCGCTGATGATGGCGCTTTGTACAGCAAACCAGCATTGTCTAATGCACTGGTCATGAATAAAGACGGCGACGCGCTACAAAGTGAGAGCGCGTTGGAGTGGGAAAGCCGTCTCAATATCCGAGTTTACCCGCATACCCGTGTTGAACAGATCGATCGTGCCAATTCAACGTTACATACCTCCATCGGTAAATACGCCTACAGCCGCTTGGTACTGGCAACAGGTGCATCACCGATTGAAATCCCAATTGAGGGCGATCGCTCTTGGGTTATGAGTGTGAACGACTTAGTTGATTACCGCCGTTTCAGAGCGGAGCTGCAAGACAAAAAGCGCATCGCGATCCTAGGTGATGGCTTAATTGGCTGTGAGTTCGCAAATGATCTGATCGAAAGCGGTTATGAAGTAACAGTTATCGGGTTGGGTCAATGGCCAATGGAGCGTTTGATCCCGCAACAGTTGGGTGAATCATTACAAAGCGCACTTGCCGATCGAGGCGTGCAATGGGCTCTACAAGACAGTATCACCAGAATCGAACCAAGGTCGGAATCTAGTGCGGTTTTACATCTAAACAGTGGCAAGCAGATTGAAGCAGATCTAGTGCTGAGCGCGGTTGGACTCAAGCCAAATGTTTCTCTGGCTGAGCAAGCAGGGCTCGAAGTGGGCCGTGGCATTAAAGTGAATCAATTCGGCCAGACGAGTGATGAGAATATTTACTCGCTAGGTGACTGTGTTGAAACTGAGCAAGGTTGGCAGCCCTATATTGCACCGATTAATCAAATGATCCCTTCTGTAGCGAAAAGCTTGCTAGGCGATGTCGCCCCTATCTCGTTAACACCAACTCCAGTGATTGTAAAAACGCCGATTCTTCCACTCACGATTTTCCCGGTAGCCGCTGAAGAACAGGGACAATGGTACATCGAGAACCAAGCAGATGAATTGACCGCTGCGTTTTATTCACCAGAAGGAGCAATGCTCGGTTTTGCGTTGCTAGGAAGAAAAGTACAGTCATTACGCGGCCCTTGGCTAGATCAATTGTCATTGAAACTGTCAGCAGCGTAGCGGAGAAAAAAGATGATTCATTTACCCAATGATGACGTGACGTGTGGTTGGTACCATGCGTTGCCAAGTATTCCAGAAAAATCGGCGTTAAAAGGTAAACAAAGTGCTGACTATGCCGTGTTAGGTGCCGGTTTCGCAGGCCTAGCTATGGCAAGACGTTTAGCTGAACTTATGCCTAATGCACGAATTATACTGATTGATGCGCAACGTATCGGCCAAGGGGCTTCAGGAAGAAATTCGGGCTTTGTTATCGATTTGCCTCATAAGTTTTCACTTGAGCATCCCGACCCTGAGCACAAGCAAAAGTTATTATCACTCAACCGTTCTGCGATTGCTCAGCTAAACACTTTAGTGTCGAAGCACAGTATTTCTTGTCAGTGGTCAGCAAAGGGCAAATATCAAGGAGCCGTAGGGGCGCGCGGTGAAGCGTATCTCGATCACTTTGAGCACCTAATGAAAGACCTTGGCGAACCATACTTCCATGTTAATGGCAGTGAGCTGGCGAGAGTCTTGGGAACAAACTACTACAGCCGCGCAATTTACACGCCAGGTGGTTATTTAATGCAACCTGCTGCTTTGGTGCGTGGGCTAGGGGAAAGCCTTCCAGAGAACGTCGAGGTGTTAGAGAACTCGCCAATCCGCAAGCTCAGTAAAGAAAACGGTTGCTGGGTATTACATGGAGATAGAGGCTCTGTTGAAGCCCCTGAACTGCTGCTTGGGACCAGCATTTTTACTCGGGAGTTTGGTTATCTTAAAAACAGACTACTTCCAGTGATGACGTTTGCAAGCTGGACGCGTCCATTAACCGACGCAGAAATGCAGCGATACGGAGGTGAGCTGAATTGGGGGTTAACTCCAGCTGATCATGCGGGAACGACGTTACGTATGACCGCCGATCGACGTATTTTGATCCGCAATACTTACAAACACGTGCCGAAATATGGCTCAAGCATGAACGATAAAGTCAGAGAACAAATTCGCGACGATCATCGTCAGGTCTTTCTGGCGCGTTATCCCGAGCTGGCCGACGTACCATTTACTCACACATGGGGTGGGGTGTATGCCATCTCTCGTAACTTTACTAACTTTTTCGGTCAATTAGATGAAGGTGTTTATGCCAGCGCTTGTGACAATGGTGTTGGTGCTGCGTGGGGAACCATTTCTGGAACACTGTTAGCTGACTATGTCGTTGGTGCGACATCTAAATCATTGGATGACATACAGCAAGTGACAGGAATGCCTTGTTTGAATCCGCCAGAGCCTTTTTTAGGTTTGGGAGTAAAAACGCGTATCCAATTAGCAAAATGGCAAAGCCGGAGTGAATTATGAAGCCAGTCAAACTTGTTGATAGTAAAAGTCTAGATTTCAATGTTCGTGGTGATACGCCAGGAATGGCGTATGTTGCCAGGGCGTTAAGCCCAGAAATTTCACCAAACATAGGCGTAGGCTTTGCTAAATGGGAAGGCGCTCAAGTGGCTTGGACAGTGCTTTATGATGAGGTTATTTTCGTGATTGAAGGCTGTTTCGAGCTGACCGCAAATGGTGAAACACATTTTGTGCACCCAGGTCAGATGCTGTGGATACCGGAAGGGACTGAATTGGTTTATGGTGGGCATGCTCTGTTCGGCTATGTGGTTCATCCAGGAAACTGGAAAGAGTTACATGGTATTGAATGACTTTTATCATTTAGTTGTGTTTCGGAAAGACAAAATAAAAATCTGATTTTTAACCATAACTTTTCGCAAAAGAACTTAATCTCAATGGAGCAAGGGTTTCATACTTGCTATGTTTCTTGGTCACGTTTCCAGACGTGTTAGACCTTTCTCAATTGCTATTTTATCTATCAAAAAGGGAAGCCTTGGCTTCCCTATAATGAGTCTTCTTTTGGCTTGGCTAAAGCTTTTATTTTAGCTCAAATTTACCCTGCATGATTGCCCAGTGACCCGGGAACGAACAGAAGAATGAATAGTCACCGCCGGCTTTCATTTTCTCAGTACTGAACGTAATGCTGGTGCTTTCACCGCCACCAATTACTTTTGTGTGAGCGTAGACGCGATCATCATTTGGTTTTACGTAGTTATTTTCTGCTCCAGCTGCCATGCCATCAGTACCGACTGCTTGTAGGTTGGCTGTGTCAGAGATGACCACGTTGTGACCCATCGATTGCGCTGGCATCTTACCTGTGTGATTCAGCGTTAGTTTTACCTCTTTACAAGTGGCTGGTACGCTCAATGTTTTAGTAGAAAACTGCATCATATCGTTAGCATCTAATGACACTTCACACTCGGCACTGGCTTGGGCACCAAAGCTCATTCCTACTAATGCGAAGGTTGTTGCTAATAAACGTAAAGACATATAACACTCTCCATTTTGTATTTTAGGCTGACTTGGATTGATCTTATCCAATAGTTCTCATTATCAGCCAATTTTCACTCCAAAAACGTGCTTCAATCGGTATATTGACGTTTTGTTGCAAGCTTGTACTGGTCAGTTCCGCTATTTGATCACTCAAATGCCTTATTTCATGCGATTGCGTGAGTTAAATCAAAAGTCGTGATTAGCCAGAGTTAAGGTGAAAATAATCTCTCTAAACGGGTGGCAGAATTGTTTGGTTTTACGGTATTGGAGAGGTTTCGAGAAAGAAGCTCAGCTAAATTGCTGAGCTTCTAGAGAACAGATGACAAGTAAACCTAGCGAGTTTGTTTTAACGTGTGCAACACATCATGCAGTGAAGGTGCGACGGTATGGCCTAATTGTTTTATTTCGTTGCAAGGCTCAACCAAATCAGGAATTTGATAAGTGATCATGTTCGCTGCTACCGCAGCACGTACGCCATTATTTGAATCTTCAAAAGCGAGACATTTGGTTGGATCTACGCTTAGACGACTTGCTGCAAGCAGGTAGATCTCTGGATCAGGTTTGCCGTGTGACACTTCACAGCCTGTCGTTAAGTTGTCGAAATACTTGCTTAGGCCCGCTAACTCCAACTTCTTCTGTGCCACTTCTTTTGCTGTAGAAGTGGCGACTGCAATTGGCAACCCTTGGCCTTTCAACCACTCAAGCAGCTCAATCACCCCTTCTTTTACCGGTATCGCTTGGTGCTTAACCACAGCGTCGTAACGGTCGCGCCACTCTTGGTGTAAGCGGTCAAGATCATCCCCATAAGCTTTACGAAAAATCACTTCAATGCCCGCTGCATTGCGACCAATGATTGAAAGGTAAACATCTTTATAGAAGGGTAGGTTCTGGGCTTCACATGCTTCTTGGAAAATATGCATACAGACGCGCTCAGTATCAAGGAGCAAACCATCCATATCAAAAATAGCAGCTTGGTAGTTCATTACATTAAGACTTTTTGGTTGGGATGGCGCATTTTGACACAAGCAGATCGTTTTTTCTTCTAAAAATTAGAACTTGATTTTGATCCTATGAGTTCACATTGCCTCTGAACACACTATACACAGAGTCTATAAATTAGGTGTGAAATATAATATTTTTAAAATTATAAAAATTTCAGTTAAATAGATAAAACTCTATCTTAATATAAGCTAGAGTTTTATTAATATTCTATTGTTATTTTAACTATTGGATAATTTATTAATAGTTAAAATTAATAATAAAATAATACCAAGTCACGATTGTTTACGACTGCATGAGTGTACCAGCTCTTGACTTCAGATATTTGTTGCTCTGATAAGCCTCCGAAGTCAACGTTATCTTGGTGAATATCTTGATTTTTTATCATAAAAACAACAGGGAAATCGTCAGGGAGTGGGAATTTTATGGGATAATCGGTATTAGTGAATGGAATATCGCAGAAATCGTTTACATCGCAAGGATACCAAGAGTTATTGGATAAGTAATAACCAGTGATCTTACATATAGCTTCAAGCAAGTAAGCATAGGCGTAACCCAAGTGACTGTATTTTATCTCTTCAGACAGCATCTGCATAAGAAGCTCTTCAGCTCGGATGCTTTCGCCACTACTTTCCAGCATTTCATTAATCACTTTAAAGGAGTCTTGACACCTTTCCATGATGGCTTTTTCTAGCTCTGGATTACGCTCATTCTTTAGTACGTTAAAAACCTTTTCAGTATCTAATGAATATACTGTCGCCCCATATCCCATATTTTATTCTCCTCACTTTTATACAGTTAAATTCATTTAAGTGTTTTTATCGCAGGGATTATATTTTGATGTTTTTTGAAGGTAAAGTGTATACATAGAGGTTGTATTTATTATGATGAACTTTGAAAGTTTAGATTCTTAAAATAAATACTATATATTTAATTTTATTAGATCTGGCTCATAAAAATACCTTAACTATTATTGTGTTTATTGTTAAGGGTTATTAAATCTGTGAGGTGGTTCAAGACAATAAAATTTAGAAGAAAATACCGTCAAACTTAGGTGGCTATTCTATCTGAGCACTCAGCTCACTACTTATAGTGGGCTGAGTGAGCGGTTGGGCATCGGCTCTTTATTTGGCGATGAATATGCCATATTAGGTGATATTCGTTAGTGTCTATTTTATCCCTAGCCGTTTTGCTAATCGGTGCAAATTGCCGTTATCTAATTCAAGCTGACGTGCCGTTGCTGCCCAGTTACCTTGGTTCTCTTCCAGAACTCGAACAATCATCGCTTTTTGGAAGGCGTCTGTGGCAGGCTTTAATCCGCCTTCTGGTAGCTCAAGCCGAGATTTTTGTTCCGTTTCTTCAACGTTCTTGATGTTCTGATTCGGCGTTCGGATGTCAAAATCTTGCTCAACTAACTCAATGTCCATGGCGTGGGTACGCGCTTTTGCCAAAACACCAGCACGTTTAATGACATGTTCAAGCTCTCGCACGTTGCCTGGCCATGAATAGTCTTTGAGTGCCTGCACCAAAGTGGGGGACAAACGAATGCTGTTCAATCCCAATTTGCTTCTTAAACGTTCGGCAAAAAAGCCTGCGAGTAACACCACATCGTCTTCACGTTCACGAAGAGGTGGAACATGAAGCGGGAAGACGCTTAGGCGGTGATATAAGTCGGCTCGGAAGCGACCAGCAGTCACTTCTTCATGCAATATACGGTTGGTGGCGGCGACAATGCGTGTATTGACTCGAATATGGCGGTCATCACCCACACGTTGAATGTCTCCATATTGTAGAGCTCGAAGTAACTTGGCTTGCAGCTCTAACGACAGTTCGCCGACTTCATCTAAAAACAGTGTGCCGCCATCGGCTTGTTCGAACTTACCCTTGCGATTGCTGATTGCGCCTGTAAATGCGCCTTTGATATGGCCGAACAACTCGCTTTCCGCGACTGATTCTGGCAGCGCCGCACAGTTGAGGTAAACCAAAGTATTGCTAGAGCGGCTAGAGCGATGGTGAATAGCGCTGGCAACCAACTCTTTACCTACGCCCGTTTCTCCCATGACCAATACAGACAACTCCGTATCGGCGACTGCATCAATCTGCTCTTGAAGATTCTTCATACCCTGAGAGTTGCCAATGATTTCATTACTTAAGGTGCGCTTCTCGGCGTAAGAATCACGTGGCAGGCTCGCTTGTGTCTCTAGTTGTTCTAGTAGGAGTGCTGTGTGTAGGCCACCTGCTGCCAACGCGCTGACAAAACGTAACTCTTGGTTGCGTAGCCCATCAAATTGGTTGGGGTCGAAGGCGTCAATAGTAATGGCACCAATCAGTTGATCGTCGATCAGCAAAGGTAAACCAATGCAGGAATGGACATGCAGTTTGTCATCGTGGTTTGGAATCAAGCCATCGTATGGATCAGGTAAGTCGCTGTCGGAGGGAAAGCGCACGATGTCGCCTGCTCGGGCAATGGCTTCTAATCTTGGGTGCTGCTCAATAGAGAAACGGCGTCCAAGCACTTCTTTCGCCAATCCATTGATTGCTAAAGGTTTAAAGTGCTGGTCTTCATATAAAAGAAGGGCAGAAGAGTCACACTTCAATACCTCTCGAATCGTGGTTAATAACGTATCGAAGCGAGCCTGTTGAGTGAGCGCCGAGTTAAGATCTTGCGTGATGTGTAGCCATTGCGCGATTAAAGAAGTCATAGCCAATACCGATTGTGTCAATATGACTATTGTAGTGTCTAAATGACTATTTTCAACTGTGTCTAAATGACAGTCATTAAAGTTGGGTTTTAATTAAGACATTGAAATATATAGCAATTAAAAGTTGGCACGCCCAGTGCAATACAAGAAGAAATTATTTTTGTTTATCCCGTCATTCAAGGTAGTAATTATGACAATTCACGTAAAAAACAACATCCACTGGGTAGGTCAACGCGATTGGGAAGTTCAAGACTTCCACGGTACAGAATACAAAATGACAAAAGGTACCAGCTACAACAGTTATTTAATTCGTGAAGAGAAAACCGTATTGATTGATACGGTCGATCATCGATTCAGTCAACAATTCATCCAAAATTTAGAGATGGAAATCGACCTTAAGTCTATCGACTTTATCGTAGTAAACCATGCTGAAGAAGATCACTCGGGCGCATTGTCGGCATTGATGGAGAAGATTCCGAACACGCCAATTTACTGTACAGAAGCGGCGATTGATTCGATTGTGGGTCATCACCACCATCCTGAGTGGAACTTCAAAACCGTAAAAACAGGCGACAGCATTGATATTGGCAACGGTAAGCAATTGGTGTTCGTGGAAGCGCCGATGCTACATTGGCCAGACAGCATGATGACTTACCTAACTGGCGATGCAGTGTTATTCAGCAATGACGCATTTGGTCAGCACTACTGCGATGAACGCTTATTCAATGATGAAGTGGATCAAAATGAGTTGATGGAACAGTGTTTGCGTTACTACTCAAACATCCTAACGCCATTCAGCAGCTTGGTAACCGCAAAAATCAAAGAAGTGCTGAGCTTTAATTTGCCTGTCGACATGATCGCAACGTCACACGGTATTGTATGGCGCGATAATCCAGTTCAAATCATCGAGCAATACTTGGCGTGGGCAGACAATTATCAAGAAGATCGCATTACGATTTTCTACGATTCTATGTCAAACAACACCCGAATGATGGCCGATGCAATCGCGCAGGGTATTCACGATGTCGATCCTGGCGTGGCGGTCAAAGTCTTTAATGTCTCTAAGCATGATAAGAATGAAATTCTCGCTAATGTATTCCGCTCAAAAGGCATCTTGGTTGGCTCTTCTACGATGAATAACGTCATGATGCCGAAGATCGCAGGCATGCTAGAAGAAATTACCGGTCTGCGCTTCAAAGCGAAGAAAGCCGCTGCGTTTGGTAGCTACGGTTGGAACGGTGGTGCGGTAGATCGTATCCATGCTCGATTGACTGACGCAGGCTTTGAAACCGCAGTGAGTTTGAAAACCAAATGGCGACCAGATGGTAAAGCGATGCGTGAATGTCGCGAACATGGTCAAAACATCGCGAAATTATGGGCAAAGCATGACCTGACAAGTCCTGTTATTTCTCCGGCAATTGCTGCGTCTGCACCACAAGTTCAATCACAACCTGCTGCGCCAGCTACAACACAGGCGGTAGTAGATGCTGCTCCTAGTAACCCTAGTACCGAGGCACATCCCGCAGATTGTCAATGCATGGTTTGTACGGTTTGCAATTGGGTGTACGACCCAGCTAAAGGTGAGCCTAACCAAGGTGTTGAACCGGGTACAGCTTGGTCGGAAGTGCCAGATTACTTCTTGTGCCCAGAATGTCACTTGGGTAAAGACGTTTTCGTTGAATACAACGGTTAGGAGGGAATATGCAAGCACCTATTGTGATTATTGGTAGCGGCTTTGCGGCTTACCAATTGGTGAAAACAGTGCGTCGAATGGACGCACATATTCCGCTGCAAGTGTTTACTGCTGATGATGGCGCGGAATACAACAAGCCCGATTTGAGTCATGTATTCAGTAACAAGCAAACTGCCCGAGACTTGGTAGTTAAAAGTGGTGAGGCGTTTGCACAGGAACACAACATCGAACTGTTCGCCCATACCAAGGTTGAGCATGTCGACGTGCAAGCTCAGCAAGTGGTCGCCAACGGCCAAACCTATCCTTATTCCAAACTGGTGTTTGCGACAGGCGCGAAAGCCTTTGTGCCGCCAATATCTGGTGGTGCAGCACCTGAGGTGATAACGCTGAACTCGCTACAAGAGTATCAATTAGCGGAAGAGCAAATTAGCCGCGCGGAACGAATTCTAGTAATGGGTGGTGGTTTGATCGGCGTCGAGATCGCCATGGATCTTGCAACCAGTGGTAAAGCCGTTACGGTGGTTGAGCCAAATCCCCGTTTGCTCGCTAACTTGATTCCTGAATTTGTTGCATTGCCGCTGGAGAATCAACTTAAGCAGCAAGGTATTCAACTTGCCTTAGAGACTGGAGTTGTCGCGATCAATCACTCGGATGATTCGCTGGTGGCAAGCTTGAGCAAAGGTAAGGAAATCGAAGCCGATGTAGTGATTTCAGCTGCGGGTTTACGTGCTAACACTTGGTTAGCGAAGGCTTGTGGGTTGAGTGTCAATAAAGGCATCGAGGTGGATGCTCGATTACAGGCATCAGCAGCCAATGTGTTCGCATTAGGCGATTGTGCTGAGATCCAAGGTCGAATGATGCCGTACCTCCAACCGATCGTGCTAAGTGCCAATGCTTTGGGCAAACAACTACTGGGGCAAGAAGCAGAGTTGAAACTACCGCCTATGATGGTAAAGGTCAAAACGCCGAGCTACCCAATTCAATTGGCAGGCGATTTTAGTTCGGTGACGAACTGGAGCGTGCAAATTTCTCAAACTGGCATTGCCGCGAAAGCAGAAGATGAAAATAGCCGACTCATGGGCTTCGTCGTGACGGGAGAACAAGTTACGCAAGCATTTCCATTGCTTCGAGAGTTGTCTCAAGCCGGTCAGGCTTAACCGATTTAAACGAAAAGAATTGTAATTAGAGAGGGTATTATTATGTCGCATCTACGAATTCCTAAAGACTGGACTGCTCAACGTTCAACGCCTTTCTTCACTAAAGACAATGTGCCACCAGCGCTACTGACTCATCACAATACCGCTGAGGGTGTGTTTGGGCAGCTGTGCGTCATGGAAGGGCAAGTGACTTACTACGGCTTTGCTGATGAAAATGCCACAGAAGCAGAAGTAGTGGTGGTGATTAATGCAGGCCAGTTTGCTACCAGTCCACCGCAGTACTGGCACCGCATTGAGATGAGCGATGATGCTCAGTTCAACATCAATTTCTGGTCGAACAAGGACAAGAGTGGGCAAGCGATGTTCCACGCTAAGCAGTAGTGAACCTTTGTAAGTGCTTTGACTGTTACGCTAATCGTCAAGTAAAGGGGGGTAGAAGGCGCAATAAACGGACTGCAATGCAGGATCATCGAGACCGAGGAAAGAGAAATCACGAGTAATGATTTCAATTCTTTAGTAGCATGTTACGAAACATTTCAGTCAGGTGAACTAAGGGAAGCGTGCAATGGAAAAACAACGAGTAGCATTTATTGGTCTGGGTGTGATGGGATACCCAATGGCTGGTTACCTAAGTAAAGCGGGCTTTGAAACCAAAGTATACAACCGCACAAAAGCGAAAGCCGACAAATGGGCTGAAGAATACCAAGGCATAGCTTGTGAAACACCACGTGAAGCGGCAGAAGGCTGTGACATCGTTTTTACCTGTGTGGGTAATGATGATGACGTTCGTAGCGTTGTTTACGGTGAAGAGGGCATTCTGGTCGGCTTGAAAGCGGACGCAGTGCTAGTCGATCACACGACCACTTCTGCAGACCTAGCGGTTGAGCTGGCTGAAGCGTGTGTTAAGTACGGTAATCACTTTATTGATGCGCCAGTTTCTGGTGGTCAAGCGGGCGCAGAAAATGGTGTTCTAACCATCATGTGTGGTGGTGAACAAAGCATTTTTGACCGTGTGTCTCCGGCGATGGATGTGTACGCGAAGCAGATGACGCTACTGGGTGAAAACGGTCAGGGTCAACGCTGTAAGATGGTAAACCAAATCTGTATTGGAGGCGTTTTACAAGGTCTGAGTGAAGCTTTGTTGCTAGCACAAAAATCAGGCTTGGACATTGCTCAAGTTGTAGAAACACTCAAGCATGGCGCTGCAGGTTCTTGGCAGATGGAAAACCGCGCAAATACGATGGCTGAAGACAAGTTCGATTTTGGCTTTGCTATTGATTGGATGCGCAAAGACTTAGGTTTCTGTCTGCAAGAAGCTGAGCGAGTGGGTCTAGAACTTCCACTGACTAAGAAAGTGGATGAGCAATACGCAGACCTTCAACGTGATGGTTTAGGTCGCATGGATACATCAGTACTGATCAAAGCGGTCGCTAAAAATCAGTAGTTGATGAATCAGTAATAGATAAACAGTTCTTTGGTATCAAAGAGCTTAAAGAAATCTAAGTTAATCATAATGAACCTCCTTGAGCATGGTTTATGACTTTTGATTAAGGATTAGTGATTTGAAATCAGGAGGTGCTGTAGAGCACCTCCTTTTTTATGTCTTTTAATCACACAGCGTGACGATCACAGCGTTCGCTTACTTGTTTAAGCCTAGTGCAATTTCAAGACCTTTGCCGTACGCTTCGTCCGCTTGGTATGCGTGTTGAACGTGGCGCTGTTGGATGAACTCTGGTACACCGTCCATTGCGCGAGCTGTGTTATCGAGCAGAGTTTGACGTTGCTCTTCGCTCATCAGACGGAATAGGTCACCCGCTTGGCTGAAGTAGTCTTCGTCTACACGATGATCGTAGTGATCAGCGTTGCCATTGATGCGTAGAGGTGGCTCAGAGTAATCTGGTTGCTCTGCCCATTCTTGTTTGTAGTTTGGCTCGTAACCCAGTGTTGAACCAAAGTTGCCATCAACGCGCATTGCGCCATCGCGGTGGTAGCTGTGAACAGGGCAACGAGGTGCGTTCACTGGGATTTGATGATGGTTCACACCTAGACGGTAACGCTGAGCATCGCCGTAAGCGAACAGACGACCTTGTAGCATTTTATCTGGAGAGAAGCCGATACCAGGTACGACTGCAGCTGGGTTGAACGCTGATTGCTCAACTTCTGCGTAGAAGTTTTCTGGGTTACGGTTCAGTTCGAACTCACCAACTGGGATCAGTGGGTAATCTTTTTGAGACCATACACGTGTTAGGTCGAATGGGTTGAAGTTGACTTCATCCGCTTCTAGCTCAGGCATGATCTGTACGTACATCTTCCATTTAGGGAAGTCTTGGCGCTCAATCGCTTCGTAAAGGTCACGGTGATGGCTTTCGCGGTCTTTACCTACGATCGCTTCTGCTTCTTGGTCAGTCAGGTTCTTGATGCCTTGCTGAGTTTTGAAGTGGAATTTCACCCAGTAACGCTCGTTTTCTGCGTTGATGAAGCTGAATGTGTGGCTACCAAACCCATGCATATGACGGTAAGAAGCTGGGATACCACGGTCACTCATTACGATAGTCACTTGGTGGAATGCTTCTGGTAGTGATGTCCAGAAATCCCAGTTGTTGGTAGAGCTACGCATGTTAGTGCGAGGGTCGCGTTTTACTGCGTGGTTTAGGTCTGGGAATTTTAGTGGGTCACGTAGGAAGAATACTGGTGTGTTGTTACCAACCAAGTCCCAGTTACCTTCTTCAGTATAGAATTTTAGTGCGAAACCACGGATGTCACGTTCTGCGTCTGCTGCACCGCGCTCACCAGCTACAGTAGTGAAGCGAGCGAATAGTTCTGTTTTTTTGCCGATGTCAGAGAAGATCTTAGCGCGAGTGTATTTTGTGATGTCGTGCGTTACTGTGAACGTACCGTAAGCACCAGAACCTTTTGCGTGCATACGACGCTCAGGGATCACTTCGCGGTCAAAGTGTGCCAATTTTTCAAGGAACCAAACGTCTTGTAATAGTTGAGGGCCACGAGGACCTGCAGTCATAACGTTTTGGTTATGTGCGACAGGGCAGCCTGCTGCTGTAGTCAATTTCTTGTTTGTCATTTTTCTTCCCCCTCCAGGGTTCAATACCTTAGAAACTGTAGAGGAGGTTATTACGGAAAAGCTGGGGGAGAAAACTGATATTGCTTATCAATTCAATAGATGGTGACTATGGTCGAAACTATATTAGAATCAGAAATTTACTACATTAGCTTGATTGACATAACAATCGGCGTTCTCGAAAGCGATTGACTGGGGGGAGCGCTATCCAGTTAGCGTGTCTGCGATGCTAGTAATATCGCCCCTTAAATGAAGTTTTACGTGTGATCAAAGGGGCGAAAGGGGGGAAGTAATTAAGAGTACTTCACTTCAAGTTGTTCAGCTTTTGCAAATGCTGGGTGTGTCGCGAGCTGTTTCCCATAACGTTCAATATTAGGGAAGTGATTAACTAAACCAAACTTTTGAACCAATTCGACAATGAAAGACATCATGATGTCAGCGCCAGTCAGACGCTCTTCTACTAGGTAAGTTTTGCCTTCTAAGGATTGCTCGAAGTAGCCTAGTACATTCATTGCTTCCTTGTCGGCATAGCCTGATAAAAACTGAGTTTCATTTGGCTCTTTGCTTACGAAGATTTTTAGCAGCATAGGTAAAATTGCAGAGCTTTCTGCAAAGTGCATCCATTGCAAATATTCTGTGTGTGCTTTTGTACCACGCTCAGGAGCAAAGGCTCCGTCACTGTATTTCTCAATCAAATATTCGGTCATTGCACCTGACTCAATGATAATCTCGCCGTTATCTTCAAGAACAGGTGACTTTCCTAATGGGTGAACACTTTTTAGTTCTGGCGGTGCCATGAAGGTCACGGAATCACGGACATAGGGTACAATCTCGTAATTTACATCTAGCTCTTCAAGTAACCAAATGATGCGCTTTGAACGAGACTGATTGAGGTGGTGAAGTTTAATCATTTACATATCCCTTTTTATAATGGGTCGTTAATCTGTACTACAAGCTTGCCGAAATTCTTACCTTCCAACAGACCGATGAATGCTTCTGGCGCATTATCCAGTCCTTGTACTAGATGTTCGCGGTATTGGATCTTTCCTTCTGCCAACCATTGATTAATATCTTGCGCAAATTCACCGTAACGATGTCCGTAATCATCAAAAATGATGAAGCCTTGCACCTTGATTCGTTTGGTCAGGAGCTTACCCATTAGTAATGGAAGATGGTCGGTACCTTCAGGCAGCTCTGTCGCGTTGTACTGAGAAATCAAACCACAAAGTGGGATACGCGCATTTGTATTCAGAAGTGGCATTACAGCCTCGAATACTTTGCCACCTACGTTTTCGAAGTAAACATCGATACCTTTGTCACAGGCATTTTTCAGTTGTTCTGCAAAGTCTTCAGCTCTGTGATCAATACACTCATCGAAACCAAGCACCTCTTTAGCGTAACGGCATTTTTCTTCTCCGCCTGCTATACCAACAACTCGACAACCTTTGATTTTACCAATTTGACCAACTGTTGCGCCTACAGGCCCCGTAGCAGCTGCTACCACGATGGTTTCCCCTGGTTTGGGCTGACCAATGTCGAGTAAACCCATGTACGCGGTAAATCCTGGCATACCTGCAACGCCCAACGCGTAAGAAGGGTTTTGCGGTTCTTTACCAAGTTTAATGACCATCTCACCAGTTGAGATAGCGTAGTCTTGCCAGCCAACAGTGTAAGCAAGAACCCATTCACCCGCTTCGTAATCTGGGTGGTTTGATGTTTCTACCTGACAAACTGTACCACCGACCATTACGTCATCAATTGCAACAGGGTCAGCGTATGATTCGGCATCACTCATGCGACCACGCATGTATGGATCTAGAGATAAATAAACCGTTCTCAATAGCATTTCACCCTCTCTCGGAGTCGGTTTCGTTACCTCTTCTAAACGAAAGTTTTCTTGTGTCGGTGCACCATGGGGACGTGACGCGAGTACGATTCTGCGATTTGTTGCGTTAGTCATATCTATCTCACTTGTTAATTAGACCGGTCGTCTAGTATTTGTTTCAAAATATCCCGCTTATTTAAAGCGGGAAGGTTTACTGTGTTAACACTGACGCTTTTTCTGACAGTGAAACGTGTGTAGGGTGTTCATTCTGCTTCCACGCCGCCTGTTATGGACAAGTGCGCGTATTCTGCAGTAAGTGTTGAGTATAGGTCAGACTTTGCGTCAATGCTGCCTGATCTTGATAAAGTTTGTTCAGCAAGCTAGCGCCATTCCAAAGGTAGTATATCTGCCTTGCTAATAACGCACTGTCACCATTGGGGATTGAGCCATCTTGAACGCCGATGTCTATGCAATCCGCTATCGCTTGAATGGTTTTGTCTGCTCCTTGGCGTAATGCCAAGCGCATTGACTCAGAGAGATCGGAGACTTCTGCACTTAACTTGACCAATAAACATTTGTTCGCATTACACACGTCGTCTTCTACTTTGACCATTTCTTCGAAATAGCTCATTAGGCGTTGGTAGCCACTCAATTCAGTATTGGTAAAGCGTGCGTTTAAACGCTCAAAATACTTAGTAAAGTAGTCTTGAATCATCGCTTCACCAAATTGTTCTTTGGACTTGAAGTAATGATAAAACGAGCCTTTTGGCACTGCGGCCTTTTTTAACAGCTCTGAAAGACCAACACTCGTGAACCCTCGGTTTACGATCAACTCGTATCCGACGTCGAGAATATGTTGGCGTGTGTCATTCGTCTTTGCGTTCATGGAGTGTACTATAGAATGAATTAGACCAGTCGTCTAGTATTTGTTGTGGGTTATTTAATCAGCTCATACTCAATAACAAAGAGCGTGTCGGTATTTGGGTAGATTTCTCGAATTAACTGCTTGAGTTTTGGTAGTTCGATGGCTTCTTGTTCTGCATGAAACTCATTAATATCTTCAAAGTGAAGTGGTTCTACAGAACGTATCTTGATATCGCAGACTTTACGATCCGTTTCTAAGGTAAAAACTTCGACTTCTGTATTGGGAACGTAATGGCTTTCTGATTCATCTCGAATCGTTATCGTCTTTTTGCCTGACGTGATCAACGGGGTTAAGAATTCAAAAAAAGTAATCTTGGTTGGATGAGATGGCATGATGTACTCGTTAGTCTGGTTGTTTGGCGTAATTATATACCCAAATCCCCCAGAGATTCCTGTATTACTAGAACGATCGAGTGCGGATGAAGCGAATTAACTTGGCACTAAAGTAACCTGAGATAACGCCTATCCAGTTGGTGCTGAGATCATCAAAACTAAATGATCGATTTGGAATAAAAAGTTGGCTTATTTCTTCCATTGAAACGATAGCCAACAGCAGTAGCAAAAGACGAATCCCAAAAACGTCGGTTTTATTCGAGCTCACCAGAGAAGGGAACGTGAAGACCGATAAAAAGCCGATCAATAAACTGAAAGTAAAGTGAAGCGTACTTGATCCGCCTAAGTAGGTTTCCATTTGCAGGTAAGCAGTATGGTGTAGGTCAGAGCTTTTCCACAAAGAGAGTGAAGCGGTTAGCATCAGGACTAAAACAAAACTCGTGCGTGCCAGTATTAAAGCCATAATTAACCTATTGGAAAGAAGCCTAAGTAACGTTTTACAAAGTACAGTGCAGCTAAATTCTGGA
The DNA here is from genome assembly GCF_033338775.1 of Vibrio sp. Vb1018. Lineage (NCBI taxonomy): Bacteria > Pseudomonadati > Pseudomonadota > Gammaproteobacteria > Vibrionales > Vibrionaceae > Vibrio > Vibrio sp. Vb1018. The sequence continues at coordinate 195,545 of NZ_JAWOTI010000001.1, read as the reverse complement.
TAGCCATGCCAATTGCCATTGCCCACGCTGCACCAATCACCCCAAACATTTGGCAAAGCGTAACAAGTAGGCAGATGGACACCGTGCCGGAGGAAATTGTAATGTATTTCATGGTTCTCTCATGACCACTCATTAATAATAAAAAACCTACTGAACCAGTCGCAACATTGACTAACTGCCCCAGAGAAAGGACGACTAATAGTGGCGCCGCGGCGAGAAACTCCTCACCAAAAAACTGCATTACAAACTCGGGGAAGAGGGTGCAAATAATTACGGGTACAATCGCTAAACCAACATTAGCTCGGCACGCCAAGCGGCTCAGGTTCTGCAGTTTGCGCATTTGACGCTCTTTGTAGAGAGAGGCAAACATCGGGGCGACCACAAAGTTAATGGTAATCAGCACGAAGCCAATCAGTAGTGATGTACGTTGGGCTGCGGCTAACAAACCGAGTTCCGCTGTTGAGATAAAAAAGCCCGTAATAACAAGGCTTCCCCATTGAAGAACATTCGTGAAGATACTGCCAACCCAGACTTGCTTGGCAGAAGAGACCATTTTTTTGTTTGGTACGAAAGCCGATGTTTGATATTGATCTGAGCCAAGCCAATTGGCACTAGATATGACCGCGACACCTATGCTCGCTAAAAGCAGTGCGGTCATTAGATTGTTGATATTTTGCTGACCGATATAGTCTAGGGCAAAGACAAAAATGACCATCAACATGCTTACCCCAAGCTGCAACGCAAACAGAGATGATACAACTTTTCTACATGCTTGAAGCACCCGACTGTTGGTTTGCGCAAGCACCAAGAAAGGTATGCAAAGCAAGCATAAAGTAATCGCATACATTGGTGATTGAGTCTGGTTTAGCTGTTCTGGAAACAGATTAAACCCTGCCAACAAAACGCCTATGGCGAGCAAGCAAAATGCCATACTTCGATAAAGTGCGGTTTTATAGTTTTGGCTTTGTTCAAGCTTCTCTTTGTTATTAAAAGCGATCGCATTGTAACGAACTAACGAGACATCAAAACCTAGCTGAGAAACGATAGCGAGTAGCGAGACTAGGTTGAATAAAAAGAAGAATTGACCGGCCGTCGAAGCGTCACTGGTCTTCGATACAATCAGAGTCAGTAAAAAAGCAAATAGCGCACTCAACACACGCGTGATTGCGGTTTTTAATCCGGTAGATAACAAGCTTTTTTTACCGCTGGGCATCAACAGTAATTTTTGTTGAACAGTGTGAAACATAGGGGCATTTAACCGTAAAGTTTATTGAGTGCGAGGCGCTGTTTTTCTTCACTGAAGGCATCGTTTAATTCTGCTGTATATTGGCGAAAATCGATGTCTTCATAATGATTGACACTATGCGCGATCTGCTTGGCCATTTCTTCAGGTGTGAGCGCTAAAAACGGGTAGTTGAGATCTTTGGTTGCGCCGATGCTCCGAATAACCATAGGAAGATGTAACTTGGATGCTTCTAGAATGGTTAACGGCATCCCTTCCCATGCTGCAGTGTGTAGATAAAGGTCTGAACCCTTGAGCTTTTCAACTACCTCATCGCGAGGCAGCATACCCGTTACATCCACATTTTCAGTACGTAATTTCTGTTCGAGTACGTGGTCACCGCCACCTATCCATGTGATCTCTATCGGGCGGTTAAGTGCATACCGATTAAGGAACTGCAATGTGCTGATAAGAAACTGAGGATCTTTTTGGGGCGCGACACGACCAAGTACAACGAGCTTCAGCGCTTCTTGCTTGTTTCGCTCTATACGATCTTCACTTTGATAAGACACGTAGTTGTTGAGCAGTTCGGCACGTTTCGCACCAATGCTAATGGCTAGGTCACACTCTCGTTGGCTACAGCCTGCAACCACATCAATTTTGCTCAGTTTTACTTTCTCTAGTGCTTTATAGATCTGGCGTGCAAGCTCTGAGATATCTTCACGTTCGAAGGCATAACAGTGCGGTGTGTAAACCAAGCGTGCCTTGCCAAGCTTTAGAAATCGGCCGAGAAATCCCGCTTTACTCGAGTGCAAATGCACGACGTCGGGAGCAAGTGATGCAATCATGTGGTTTGCATCGCGAATAAATTGAAGCAAGCCGCCTTCTACCCACTTTGTCTGTACGAAAATGTGGTGGTTGTTCTCATTGGTCAAGTCGTTTTCTCGGGCTCTGGCTAGCAAGAAATGTTGATATGGCTCGTCTCTGGATGAGTGAACATAACTATAGAGGGCGGTTTGAACGCCACCTCCAAACGCTTCTGTAACATGGAGTACTTTCTTCATGATGATTTTGTCCCTGGTGTTTGCATCCATTTGTGTTTAAAAGCATCACGCTCTTGCTCTGAATAAACGTGGCGATACAAGGGAAGATCGTACATATAGAACAGTTTTGAGAAGTCGTAGTGATTCTTAAAGTGTTGGTGGATATTGGAGTACCACTTGTTTTTCGCTTCGTTGCTGTTTTTTAGCACGAAGTCTTGCAACTCAAGAAACTCACCGATTTCTTTATCAAGAGAACTGAGCTGTTCGCATTTGATTAGCATGACGTTGGCCTGAGCGTTCTGGAATGTGAAGAAAGGTTGAGTGTTGTCCAGCTCTTGGCGCATCACATCGATATTGAAATTACGCTTTAACTCGTTGTCGAACCAGTCCGCAAAATAGTTGAGATTGATATAGTTATCAAAGCAATGCTCGAGGTGCTGATACGTGACTTCCATATCTCGGTGAATTGCATCGTTCTTTTTGCCTTCGATAAATTGCAAATGGAGATCTTGAAAGAAGCGAGAAAAGACAGTTGCGATTGGATCGCGGACCAGCGTAACGATTTTAATCTGCTCGCGTTTTTGTAAGATACGTTTTCGCTGCTTGAGCACTAAGCGATAGAGTGCGCGGTTTCGGAAGTCGAAGAATTTACTCACGTCTTTTTTATTGTGATACATGTGAAATTCTTCGTGATCATCAAAGGTGTGGATGTGATAGCTCGGGATATTTTTCTCCCCTAGCGTGTGCTCAATTGATGAGGAGCCAACTTTGCCCATTTGGTAAACTAAAACAAAATTATCAGCTTGGAGTTCTCGGTTCTTTTCAAATTGTCGAGAGATTGAATACTTCATCTATCCTATCCTTGATTATTCATATTCGTGGTGATGGTTTACCGGAAAAGTATGAGCAATGGCCCTTGAGTCGTTGCTCATGCTGATCATGACGGGTAATAAGAGTATTAAAATTATGGTGGTGTTTACCGCAACGAAAAACACCATGATGAGGGCGTATATCGCAAGTAATAGGCTTTTTCTGTTTTCATTAAGACTACGGAAGCAAAAGCGAATAAAAAGAAAATAACCACCAAACAGCAGACCGATACCAAGCAATCCGTATTCAATTGCGGTATCTAACACAAAGTTGTGGGTGTAGATCGCCAGCTCATCATAGTTAAAGTAACTGATCATAAAGTTGGGTAACATTTTCGCGCCGACACCTAACACCGGGTGTTGAAGTAAAATATCTAGCCCATTGGCAAGTAAAAGTTTTCTATGAAGATTCGATACCCAGCGCGCTTCACTTTGGTTGGCAAATAAGACGTCTTCTTGGGTTATTTCCAATGTGTCTGCTAGAGTTTCAAACCCAACGTAGAGTGTGGTTGTGACGGCAGTAAACACAATGAAGCTCAAGGCTAATAAAATCGCCCACGTGTACGTTTCGCTGAGCGATTTTCTCATTAAGTTTTTTACGAGCAGTTGGTCAAAGAAGAAAAGCAGACAAAAACCAAGTAGCGCTTTTCTTTCTTGTGATAACACCAGTAATACTAAAGCTACGAGCATCAAAAGGTGGAAAGCGCGAATTTTATCTCGATAAAGGTACAGTAGTGAGCACAGTACACCGAACCCGTATTTACTTACCCCGAGTAACTTAAACCCGCTTTGATAGCCCTGAGCAAAGTGCCATAAGGCAACGAGCGTACAGATGAAAAACAACAGATACGTGAAATAAACCATTACCCGTTCGTCATCAAACACGCCATAGGCGTACATTAGGCTCAGTAGGCACAAAATCGCTAACCATTGCACAGTTTCTATAACTAGCGGCATTAAAGGGACGCGATTTAGCAGACCATTTATGAACACATACCCAGTGAACAATAGGAGGAACCCCATACAGGGATGCATGAGTTTTTCAGCTTTTCCTTCCAATACCACTAATGCAGTAAAACCAATGGACAAAAGGCTTGCGATGTCAGAAGGGGCTAGCGCTATTCCTCCAGCACGAAACTTCATAGGAATAAAGAACAATGTTAGTAAGCACGCAGCTATTATCGGAGTTTGGTTATTTATCGGTACAAAGTTCATCATAAATTTTGTAATAGCTGTTCCTAAAGTTATTCAAAGTAAACTGGTTACAACGTTCGACAAAAAAACAGGAAGCAGCTTCATAGGAGCTTTTACTACCCACTATGTGAAGTATTTTTGTTATTAAGTCATCGGATTGACCTTGTTTAAATAAATAAGTTTTATCTCCGATTACTTCATTTAGTCCGGGGACGTCCGAGCCTAGAACTGGTAACCCTTCAGCCATAGCCTCTACAGCCGCAAGACCAAAACCTTCTACTTTTGAAGATTGCACATACAGATCGAGACTAGATAAGAATCGAGGAATGTCAGATGTGATACCATACCAATGTATACGATGATCGCAGTTCAAATCTTTTGCTTTTTTTCTAAGAACTTGTTTTTTTTCTCCGTCTCCAGCTAGATGGAGGTGGTAGTTTTCTGGTAATTTAGCTATTGCACATATTAATGTATCGTGGTCCTTATAGTGATGAAGCCTACCAACCATTCCTATGTTTATAACTCCTTTTTTTTCTAGCGCCTTATATAATTTAGGTTGTCTAGAGAATCGATGAAGATCTACACCATTGAATATTACTTCATAGCGGTCTTTGTATGCTGGTATGAATTTAACTAATGCTTCTTGAACCTTGTGAGTGATGCAAATAGTTTTGTCATTGCTCATATAAAGAAGGTGCTCCATAAACTTAAATAATGGATAGTCCCTGCGTCGATTAGTTGTGTTATGTTCTGTTTGTATTTTCCTTTTTCCAAAGGAAAATAGAGCGAGGTATATAGAAGGAAATAAATGACTATGTACCAAATCTGGCCATTGGAGTATTTTCCATTTTTCAATTAGAGACAGTGACTTCCAAACATAGCACGTCACTTCACTTTCTTTCAGTTTTTCCTCGAAATCATTGTCTGGATTAAGAATGAGAACTCGTATTTTATATTGAGGCATATGCTGGACTACTAGATCTACAAGAAAGCGCTGTGCTCCATCATTGCTAGATAAGTCATTGATTATGTGTAGTATTTTCATTTAAATACTTTTCCTTGAGTGATAGGATTTCAGAGTTTGAAAAGAAACGTTGTGCTAATTTTGATGAGAACATTTCTTCAACGTACTCGGGTGTAGGTTGAAATTGCGTTTTGAATTCTTTCATTAGTGGCGAGTACCATTTGTTGTCTGATTGATTTTCATAAACAACATCCACGGGGTAACCTAAAAAGTCTTCAACTGCGGAGTTAGCCTTCGTTAGCTTGTCACTTCGAATGACCAACAGTGAGAAGTTATTGTTATGGTATGTTTGATAGCCTACTTCGTGATTAAAAGACTCGTTAAACACATCAATCCCTGTTAGTTGTTTGATCTCGTTGTCAAACCACTGCAGCGCATATTGATGATTCATGTGCTTATCAAATGCTTCTTGGAGTAATTGCGGTCGTTCGGTACGTATTGCGCTGTCATCCTTTAGATATTTGTCCGCCATCCAAAAAGGAAGTGCTTGAAAGAACATTGAGACATTTCGTCCGATCGGTTCACGCACCAGCGAGATAATTCGAACTTTTTTCTTACGCTTTAACATGCGGCTCATCGTTATGCGCTTTAGTCGTCGCTTTAACGCATTGATCTGAGGCTTATGCAATTGCGCTCTAACGGGGGATATTTGTTTTTGCGCATCGACGGTCATAAGGTCGTGCAAGTGAATCGAGTCAGGAATGGAATGCTCTAATGCACTCGAACCTACTTTGCCCATTTGATAGATCAATACCGGTTGTTCTTGGCTTTTCAAGGTTTGGTACCAAGATAGGTTTACGTTAGTAGGCGTATTTCTGGACATAAAGCGTCTCTCCTTCCTTGGCCTTGGCTTGTGTGATTAAGACGCCAAGAGATGGAACTGAGTGTTGTATTTGTTTAGATAACGCAAGGTTAACCAGTGATGATTTTGTTGATTCTGAGCGAATGACGGTGATCAGACCATTGGCATACTGACCAAGAATAAGTGCGTCACTCACTGACAGTAGGGGCGGCGTATCGATAATGATCCGGTCATACTTATTTTGAAAATGTTCGAGCAACTTTTTAAAGCGATCAGAAGCCAGTAATTCCTGTGGGTTTGGCGGAATTAGGCCGGCCGATAATACATCTAAGTTGGCTTCTTTTATATGTGTAACACAATCTTTGATTGGCGTATCCATCGTCAGGATATGCGTTAAGCCAGGGCTTGATTCAGCAATACCGAATCGCTTTGCGATGGAAGGTCGACGTAAATCGCAGTCGATGATCAACACCTTTTCCATTTTTGAAAACGACACCGCCATATTGATACTGGTCGATGTTTTTCCTTCTTCTGGAATAGCAGAGGTAAAGGGCAATATCTTTTGCTTCGTGTTGGTTAATCTGAGCAGAAGCGAGGTTCTGACGGAGCGGCAAGCTTCACTAAATAGCTTTTCTTCATCATCTAAATACGCGGTATAACTGACGCCGTTTTTACGCAAATTGCGTTTTTTGACCATAGGAATCACACCTAAACACGTAACACCAAGTTTTTCCTGCACATCGGCTGTGCTTCGGATAACTTCTCGCATCGTTTCTAAGATGATGACCAGAGCGCAAGCAATGGCAAAGCCAAAAAAGGTGGCAATTAGTACCAGTTTGATTCGTTGTGGTGCCACCGGGAATAGAGGGATGATGGCTTTATCAGTAAAGCGAGCAGTGACATTCTTGTAGTCGCTGGTGGCGTTGGTCTCTTTCTCACGATTTAAGAACGCTTCATAGAGTGCCTTATTGGATTCAACCTCGCGTTTTAACTGTTCGTAACGCGCTTTTTGTGACCCTAACGATTGGAAGTCTGACTTTTTGTTATCGAGCTCTGCTCGAAGCATGTCCTCTTGCGCTTTTGCAGCAAGAAGGTCTTGTTGCTTACTGAAGGAAATGTCACGAATGAGTTGCTGGGTTCTTGATTGAATTTCAGCAAGCTGTGCTTTCGCCTGAATCATTCGATCATGCTTAGGTCCGTAGCGCTGTGCCAGTTCAGAGAGATTTTTGGCTGCCTGTGCTTCCGACAATTTTAGATCGCGGATTTGCGCTTGATTAGCGAATTCATCAATTGACAACAAGCTGTCTAAACTTTGCGAAGATTTACGTCGTAACAGTTGGATTAACGTCTGCGCTTCAATACGCTTATTAACAGCGATATTCAGCTTGCGAGTGAGTTCTTCTAGCTCATTTGCGTAAATTTCATCAATACCGTTGATATCGATCAACCCTTCTTTTAACAAGAATTCTTGCAGCGCTTGCTCCGAGTTACGTAATCGCTCCTCCAATTTTTGAGAGTTATTTGTCAACCAAGTAGCCGCATTTTGTGTAACGACCAATTTGGCTTCAAAATTTGCGTCAATGTAGGCTTGGCCGACCGCGTTGGCGATTGTCGTCGCAAGCTTAGGATCGGTAGAACGAAAGCGAATTCTGACTAATTGGGTGTTACGTACTGGCTCAATATCGAGTTTACTTCTGAAAGCTTGAAGTGCCTGATAATAGGACTCTGAAAACTGGGCGGTTTCTTTTGGGCTTGGTGCCACATTCAGTAGGTCTTGAACAAAAGGAATCGACTTTATTTGGTCGATTTTTTTATTTAACCCCCCTGAGCTTGTGAATTCAGGTAATTGGGTGAGGTTCAGCTCTCTAATGACCTTATCTGCAATATGATTCGATTTTAAAATGGCGATTTGCGTTTGAAAGTACTCTTTTTTTGTCGTGTCGACGCCATATACTTCCTCGATTGAAAGGGCGCTTTTTTGCTCCTCTTGGATGAGTAGCGTAGCTGTAGCTTGGTATATCGATGCTTTGGAGTAGATATACCAAGTACAAGTTAATGAGAACAGAAGCGTGAATGCTGCGATGCTTAGCCAATTCTTTTTAATCGCTTTGAAGTGATGGCCAAAACGAATCAGTTCTACTTTGTTCATCTGGAGATTATTTGGATGAGTCCCGTTCATTTGATTCCCTGTCACTTAAAAGAAGCTCTGGTCAATAAATACAATGTCACCAGGTTCAACGTTGCGGTGCATACTGACCCCTTCCATCGTTTGACCTGTTTTATGCTTGGTGAGGTTAATGCCTTTGCGTGAGGCTCTGTCGGTCAAGCCACCTGCTAGAGCGATGGCCTTCTCTATGGTTAACCCTGGACGGTACTCAAATCCACCAGGTTTCCTGACTTCGCCATTAACGTAAAACAGACGAAAGTTATTGATGGTGACCATCACTTTTGGATTGATGAGATAATCGCCTTTTAAGCCCGTTTCTATTTCGTACTTGAGTTGTTTTGGTGTTTTTTTGATTGCTTTGATTCGGCCAAGGTAGGGGTAATCAAAATAGCCATCTGACGTTATTAGAATATTTTTAATCGTAAGATCTTCTTCACCATAGACCTGCACGGAAATGGTATCGCCAGTATCGAGTAAGTAATCTTCCTCGTTTGAGTCAGCGTTGACCAAAGTGCTAAATAGCAACAACGCTACACTCATGAATTTGATGAATGCCTTCATTAATAATCCTTTTTACAGAGAAAACTGTGCGCTTAAAGTCCAAATGTTTTGTTCGAAGCTATAACCCGATCGGCTAGAGTTTTTATCTTGGTATTGCCAATCGGCTTGCAGCTGTATCCAACGTTTGATCTGATAATCGATACCAAAAGATAGAGTGTACCGATCGTCGTTTCTGGAGATTCCCGTGTAATCATCTTGTTGATAAACAGCACCTAAGCGAGTTGCAAGGTAACTATTCCAATCGTGCTTGAGGTTCAGTCGGTAACGAGTTTGTAGGTTGTAATCGCCATCTTGATCGGGGTTAACCGCCGCCTGAGTGGTTTTCACGCTGACTAGAGTTTGTTCTTGAGGCAACCATTCAAAGCCGATATCCCAACTAAAGCCTTTAAATGTCTCTCGTTGAGCGCTGTCAAAATCTTTGATTTGATAACCGAGTCGAGCGATGCCTTTGGTTTTTCCTGTGACTTCCCATTCGGCACCGGTGTAATAGAAACTGGTGTTGTTATCTTTCGATGGCTGCGCAGAATTTCGGTGCTGATACTCGGTTACGATTTGGTTTGTTCCGACTAACCAATAGGTTCTTGGCGTCGCTCTTAAATAGAACTCCAAATGTGCATTGGGAGCTCGAAAATCGTTGTATTTAGTTTTAGCGTTTGGGCGACCAGGCAAGCCGTCACGATAGTTTTGATAGGTTTTATCACTATAGCCTAAACCGAATTCGAGTCTGCCTTTGGCACCGTTAGATCCAAAGACATAATTGGTTTTTACATCGTTACGGTTGAACTCTATTGGTGAGTCGATTGCGCTACCATTACCTTCGGTAATATCTTCTCCTCGAACTTCATGCTGGGCGCGAAAACGGTAATCAACCACTAAACGATGACGATGATTAAATTCGAAAAAGTTGGAAAACTGAAAAGTGTGGTCGTCGAAGTCGTTGCGATCGTCAGATGAAAAGCCAGCTTTTAACTTATATAAAATATCTGCGCGATAGCGATTCCGTTCTATACGTGCTAGTAAGCTTGGTTCTATACCCCAAATATTGACTGACTCTACATTGCCGGATTTTTCCGCTTTATTGATGTTGTCATCTCCCTCGTAGAAAGTTTTTACGAGGGGAATCAACTCTATACCAGACTCGGTTTGGTAAGCCATCGGTTCTGCGAGCAAGTCAGTAGAAAACAGACTCAATGCTATTGCCATTGTCAGTTTCTTCATAATCTCAACCTTAGTAAGCGTTAGCACCAGTGAAGCCTTTGAAAACGGTCATAAAGATGATTTTGATGTCCATCCAAACCGACCAATGGTGGATGTAATCCAAATCAAACTCGACTCTCTTTTCCATTTTTTCTAAGGTGTCGGTTTCGCCGCGATAACCATTAATCTGCGCCCAGCCAGTAATGCCTGGTTTTACTTTGTGACGTAGCATGTAGCGATCCACGATCTGACGGTATTCTTCATTGTGTGCCACGGCATGAGGGCGTGGGCCGACAATAGACATGGTCCCTTGCAGTACATTGATAAATTGAGGTAGTTCGTCCAAAGAGGTGCGACGTAGAAATCCGCCAAAAGGCGTAATACGAGGATCGTTCTTTGTCGCCTGTTTCACGTTGGAACCTTGATCCATGGTTGTCATTGAACGGAACTTCCAGACTTCAATCTTGCGTCCATCAAGACCGTACCGATGTTGTTTAAAGATGACAGGGCCTTTAGACGTTGCCTTAATGCCAATCGCAATGACGAATAGAATAGGGGCGATTAAGACCAAAATAATGCTCGAAAACAAGATGTCTTCAAACCGTTTTACCCAAGAAGAAATTCCAGCAAAAGGTGTATCAAAGACACTTAGTGTTTGAACTTGGCCGATCTGCGCCCAACGAGAATGTAAAAGGTTATAAGTGAAGAAGTCGGGAATCAGATACGTATTTGCGGTGGTATCTGAGAATTGGTTAAGAAGTGACGCAATGCGCTCTTTTGCGTGCATTGGCATCGCGATATAGACGTAATCTACTTCCCCTTTTTTAGCTCGCTCAAGGGCGTGGTCAACAGCTCCTTTAATAGGATAATCAGAATTTGGCAATCTGTCGGAAGATCGTTCGTCGTAAAAGCCATCAAAAAGCACGCCGTGTTCTGTGTGGTTTTGAATTTCGTTAGCTAGGGTAATGCCGTGAGGAGTTTGGCCGATGATGATCGCAGTGCGAGTGTTGAATCCTTTTTTTCTCAAATAGGCTAATCCGGTACGGAATGTTACTCGCCATGCTAAGAGCAGAGCGGGCGTAATCGCAAACCACAGCACTAAAATTGTGTTATCAAATAAGGTATGGACTTCAGAAAAATACAGCACAATAAAGATAAGTGCAGAAGTCACCGCCCAAGAAACACAGACAATAAACATCTGCTCTTTAAACGAACTGGTTCGCCAAGAGCGATACAGATTGCCGCTTTCTGCCATAAATAGAAAAGAGATGCCTCCAACGAAAGCCAATATGACGTAATCTTTCCCCATCGCAGTATTCATGTCTTTGAACACTAAAAGCAGCATAAAAGAGACGATGACAGCAAGATCTGAGATGCGATATAAAAAAGCGAACTCCATCTCATGAGAGCGGATAAGTCCTTTTTGTTTCATGACTCAGTTTCCCTTCTGACACGCTACCGCCCTTGGGTGTCTTCCCCAATTGCCGTGTCGTGAACGTTATTAGTAGTTAGTGCACAGAGCATTCTGTAGAATGCTGCTGAGTTTTTTGTCACGTGTAATTTCGTTGATAAGTGTAAAAATTTGCTTTGTTGAGGTAAGTGGAAATAAGAATGATATTTAGCCCTTTGGCTAAGTTTGGCGGGTTAGGAAAAAGCTGGTACTTACTTATGAGGAATGAGGAAAAGTATTAAAAATGAAGTATCAGTACAAAGACAATGGTTTATGTGAGGGTAGAAGAAACGGGTGATTTGATTCGTTCACGATTAATGATTTAGTATCGAATTGCTGATATTTATTAAGATAAAAAAATCCCTCTCACTTGAGAGGGATTTTTTTGAGTAAGGACGAATGAATTATTCGACTTCTACGCCGTTTTCTTTGTATAGGCGGCGGCATGCGCGACCATCACTGTGGAACAGGTGACAACGATGAGCTGGAATACCGATCTCGATTTTATCGCCAGTGTCGACTGCAAGCGTGTCAGGCTGACGGAAAATAACGTCGGCGTCCGCACCTTCTAGGTTTAGGTATACTTGAGTTTCGTTACCTAGCTTCTCAACAATCATCACTTCACCGTGAATACTTGCATCAGCTTCAGAAGCGGATAATAGGTGCTCAGGGCGAATGCCTAAAGACATTCGGTCGCCGCGGTTAACTGTTGTACCATCCACCGGAATCCAGAAAGATACGCCGTTAGATAGTTGAACTTTGACGCGCTCTGCTTCTACTTCATCAATGAATACGCTCATGAAGTTCATTTTCGGAGAACCGATAAAGCCAGCTACAAAGCGGTTTTGTGGGTAATGGTAAAGCTCAAGCGGCTTACCAACTTGCGATACATAACCGCCGTCTAGTACAACGATTTTATCTGCCATTGTCATCGCTTCTACCTGATCGTGCGTTACGTAGATCATGGTACAACCAAGTTGGCGTTGTAGCTTAGTAATTTGTGCACGCATGTTTACACGCAGTGCCGCATCCAAGTTTGATAGTGGCTCGTCTAGAAGGAATACATTTGGCTGCGATACCAATGTTCGGCCAATCGCCACACGTTGACGCTGTCCACCAGAAAGTGCTTTTGGTTGGCGCTCAAGCAAGTGGCCTAGTTGTAGGATTTCTGCTGCTTGTTCAACACGCTTGTCGATTTCTGCTTTGTCTGCTTTTGCTAGTTTCAAGCCAAATGACATGTTGTCATATAAGTTAAGGTGCGGGTAAAGAGCGTAAGACTGGAATACCATACCAACACCACGTTTGGATGGTTCGACGTCATTCATGCGCTGGTCACCAATATACAAATCACCTGAAGTAATGTCTTCAAGACCGGCAATACAACGTAAAAGGGTAGATTTACCACAACCTGATGGACCTACAAAAACAACAAATTCACCTTCGTTGATTGTTAGGTCTACGTTCTTAGAAATCAGTACGTCGCCATACGCTTTACAAACATTTTTTAACGTGACACTCGCCATGTAGCTCGTCCTCGATCAATTTTTTATTATTCACCGCTCATCATTATATGAATTATCTAGCGAGCAGTAACAGTAGGAATCGGTAAGTTCTTGCGGTTGGTAAGAAAAGTAGGGTAGCACTTCAATAAAATGTCCTGAATAGAAGTGCTACCCATCATAGCCAAGTACGAGTTTCTCTCCCCCACATTATTCGTATTGTCTCCCCCGTGAAATAATTACCACAAACAACACTAATAATGACATTCCACTCGTCTGGCAATGCAAAACCAGCAAATCTTTTTCCTAATACGTAGGCACTGCTGGGAAAGGGTTCTTACCATCCACTCTTGGATGACTGCAGTTTCTAAGATTGTGCGTAGTGCGACATCCTCCTAATAGAAATAATTGTAGGGGGAGTAGAAAGGGAGGAGTAAAAAAGGAGGAGGAAGAAAGCAGTTGGTCGGAAATCACATTATTGCACCACCTAAAGTTGAAACCGATCACAGGAACTATCCATTTTGTGATTTGAGTCTCTTACCCTTGGCGATTTAGATCACGAAAATACGTCATAATTGTAAGGGCGTAGGGATTAGGAGGATGAGACATATTGGATTATTTCAGATGATATATGTCGAAATACGGCTGAACCTCAATGGACTAGCCCTACATCAAAAATATAAAAAGGATACGAACATGAAAAAGTTAAGCGCTGTAGCACTAGGTACTCTTGTTGCTTTGGGTTCTTTTGGTGCTAATGCTGCCATCGAAGAAGGACAACTTACTATCTGGATCAACGGTGATAAAGGCTACAACGGCCTTGCTGAAGTTGGTAAGAAATTTGAAGAAGACACAGGCATTAAAGTGACTGTGGCTCACCCAGATGGCCTTCAAGACAAATTCCCTCAAACTGCAGCGACTGGCGACGGTCCTGATATCGTATTCTGGGCTCACGACCGTTTCGGTGGTTACGCAGAAGCTGGCCTGCTAGCAGAAATTAAACCTTCTAAGAATATTCAAGAAGGTATCGTTGATTTCGCTTGGGATGCAGTACGTTACGACGGCAAATTGATCGGCTATCCAGTTGCGGTTGAGTCTCTATCTCTAATCTACAACAAAGACCTAGTTCCAAACCCACCAAAGTCTTGGGAAGAGGTTGCAGCATTAGATGCAAAACTTAAAAAAGACGGCAAGTCTGCAATCATGTGGAACCTAAAAGAACCGTACTTCACTTGGCCACTAATGGCGGCTGATGGCGGCTACGCGTTCAAATACACTTCTGAAGGTTACGATGTTAAAGACGCTGGTATCGCGAAAGAAGGCGTTAAAGACGCAATGAGCTTCGTAAAAGGCTTAGTTGATAAAGGCGTAATCTCTGCGGATATGGATTACTCAGTGTCTGAGTCTGCGTTCAACCAAGGCAAAACAGCGATGACGATCAACGGTCCATGGTCTTGGGGCAACATTGAGAAGTCTGGCGTTAACTACGGCGTGACTACGCTACCTAAGTTCCAAGGTCAATCTTCTAAGCCATTCGTTGGTGTTCTAACTGCTGGTATCAGCACTGCGTCTCCAAACAAAGATCTAGCAGTTGAGTTCATTGAGAACTACCTACTAACAAACGATGGCCTACGTATGGTTAACAACGATAAGCCTCTAGGTGCGGTAGCACTTAACTCGTTCCAACGTGAGCTAGATTCAGATACTCGTATCGCAGCAACAATGGACAATGCGATGAACGGCGAAATCATGCCAAATATCCCTCAAATGAACGCATTCTGGGGTGCGGCTAAGAACGCAATCATCAACGTAGTTGACGGTCGTCAAACTGTCGATGCAGCTCTTGCAGATGCAGAAAAACAAATGACTAAATAATTAAGTAAGACCTTTTTAAGGAGGAGGCAACTCCTCCTTACTTTTCTATATTTATTCTATATTCGCTAGCAGGTTCCCTATGCAGTCAGTTCAAGGTACAAATGCTATGACAGCACCAGAAGCCAGCCTTCCGAGCAGCAAAAAAGTGTTCATGAAATGGTCACTTTTAGGCACAGTCGGCATCATCAATGGCTACGCAACAATCCTTATGTATTCTCGCGGTGAGATTGCGTTTGCACTACTTACGCTCATTCTTACCGCTTTAGCGTTGTTCATCTTTGGTAGCAAAAAGACGTACGCACACCGTTACATCTACCCTGGTATAGCAGGGATGATCCTTTTCATTCTTTTTCCTTTGGCGTACACCATAGGTTTGGCGTTTACCAACTATAGCGCGAAGAACCAACTCTCTTTTGATCGCGCTCAGAACGTACTTTTGGACCGAACTTACCAAAGTGGTGATAGCTACCCGTTCACTTTGTATAAAACGGAGCAAGGCCATCAACTTGTGGTTGAAAAAGATGGTGAGCTACTTGCAAGCCCGACTTTTCAGCTTGATAACCTTTCAGCATCGGAGTTTGATCTTTCACCAATTGAAGAAGTGACGGGTGAAAAAGAATCAATCAAGGCGATTGTTAAGAACCGCAGTGCGTTGAGCAGTGTCGATTTACATTTGCCAAGCGGTGATGATATCCGTATGAGTGGGCTGCGCAAATTTGCTGCAGTTGTGCCTTTGTACACATTACAAGAAGATGGTGAAACGCTTTACAACAACCGGACTGAAGAAACGCTACGTCCAAATATGGAAGTAGGTTACTACCAGCCTGTCGATGAAAACGGTCAATTTGTTGGCAGCACAGTGTCACCAGGTTTCGTGGTGAACATTGGTACCCACAACTTTGAGCGTGTTTGGAAAGATGATGGTATCAAAGAGCCGTTTATCAGTATCTTTATCTGGACCATTGTTTTCTCTGCGCTAACCGTATTGTTTACGCTTGTTATTGGTCTTGTCCTTGCCAGTGTGGTTCAGTGGGAAGCACTTAAAGGTCGCTCAGTTTACCGTTTGTTGCTAATCCTGCCTTATGCAGTTCCGGCGTTTATTTCTATCTTGATCTTTAAAGGTTTGTTTAACCAAAGCTTTGGTGAGATCAACATGTTGTTGGAAGGCTTATTCGGCATTAGCCCGGCTTGGTTCTCTGATCCGTTCATGGCGAAAACCATGATCTTAATTGTTAACACTTGGCTTGGTTTCCCTTACATGATGATTTTGTGTATGGGCTTACTAAAAGCGATTCCAGACGATTTATATGAAGCATCAGCCATTGATGGTGCGAACTTTGTCACGAACTTCACACGTATCACACTACCAATGATGTTGAAGCCGTTAACACCATTGTTGATCGCGAGTTTTGCATTTAACTTCAACAACTTCGTACTTATCCAGTTGTTGACTGGCGGTGGTCCAAATATGATTGGTACATCAGAGCCTGCGGGTTACACCGACCTACTAGTAAGTTACACCTACCGAATCGCATTCGAAGGTGCTGGCGGTCAAGACTTCGGCCTAGCAAGTGCGGTAGCAACGCTTATCTTCCTATTGGTTGGCGCATTGGCACTTATCAACCTACGCGTAACTAAAGTAGCTCAGGACTAAGGAGAAATTACAATGGCAATGGTACAAGGTAAGTCATTAAAGTATCGTGTTTGGGCTACTCATATTGCAATGTGGGCATTCTTGGCACTGATTATTTTCCCTTTACTGATGATCATCGCGATTTCATTCCGTGAAGGTAACTTTGCAACGGGTAGCCTGATCCCAGACAACCCAACACTTGATCACTGGAAATTGGCATTAGGTTTCTCGGTGACTAATCCAGACGGTACAGTTACACCGCCACCATTCCCAGTAATGACATGGTTGTGGAACTCGGTAAAAGTGGGTGGTATTTCTGCAATCCTAATCGTGGCGCTATCAACCACATCGGCTTACGCGTTTGCTCGTATGAAGTTCAAAGGTAAGAACACCATTCTTAAAGCGATGATGATCTTCCAGATGTTCCCTGCGGTGTTGGCACTGGTTGCTCTGTACGCGTTGTTCGACAAACTGGGTCAGTACATTCCTTTCCTTGGTCTGAACACGCATGGCGGTCTGATCTTCGCTTACTTAGGCGGTATCGCACTGCACGTTTGGACCATTAAAGGCTACTTCGAAAGTATTGACTCGTCTCTAGAAGAAGCAGCGGCTCTTGATGGTGCTACACCATGGCAAGCATTCCGTTTGGTATTGCTGCCACTGTCTGTGCCAATCCTAGCGGTAGTCTTCATATTGTCGTTCATCATGGTAATTGGTGAAGTTCCTGTAGCGTCACTACTGCTTTCTGATGTAGACTCGTACACACTTGCAGTGGGTATGCAGCAATACCTATATCCACAAAACTACTTGTGGGGTGACTTTGCCGCAGCTGCTGTACTTTCAGCAGTGCCAATCACTGCCGTATTCTTACTTGCGCAGCGCTGGTTGGTTGGTGGTCTAACCGCTGGTGGTGTGAAAGGATAATCTCTTGTGGTCTGAGATTGATAAGAATAACTAGAAAAGGGCGACCACATGGTCGCCCTTATACTTAGCACGGATATTACACTTTTGGTTTGGCCGCCGATCAGTAATATCTTGGCTTTTATTGGCGTTACGCATAGCTGGCTGTTAGCTTAGTTCCTTACGATTCAATCACTAACAGTTTTTGTAACCATAACCTGAGTTTAGACTCAGGTTTTTTTATGCCTGTTAAAGGCAATTTTGCAATAAGTAGACAGAGACTAGCGGCTTTGCAATGGATTACACAGGGCTTGAATAATGCCCTGCGTAGCACTTCACATAAATAACTAGAGCTTAGTAAAAAGCTAAATTGAGGTAGGGAAGGAAGAGATTAAAACTCTCGGCTGGAAGGTGCGCATCCAACGTATTGAAGCAGCGTGTACAAACTTTCTTGCTGCAGTGCGACGCGACGAAATAGATTAGCAAAGGTAACGTCACCGCCAAAGCAAGTTTGAATGTAATGATTAATTTCTGTTTCGTTATACCCCTCGACGTACATGGTTCTCACCCACTGGTACTCGACCGCTTTTAAATTGGTCAACGTCTCTTCACTTAAGGTCGTTTCTTTTAGTCTCAAGATCCAAACTCTATCCAACTCTAAAATAATGGATGGATTTAAGCAAAGCTAGGTGAAGGATTTATGACAGAGAAGGGCGAGCGTGAAACAAATGGCAAAACCATGATGTTGCTCCACACTCTGGGTCTAGGTAACGTTGAGGTACTTAATAGCGTTCTTAACGGATGCCAGTTACTTGAGATATTTAACGTGTGCTTCCATTTCTTCCCCAATCTCTTTACGCATGTTCATAAGACGGATAGCGGATTGCTCTAAGGCTTTGTCTTCATCTGACTCTGGAATCCATTTCGGTACATCGGTTGGTTTTCCGTTTTCATCTACAGCAACCATGATAACGATACAGTGAGTGGTGAGTCTGTTTTTCATTTGCTTTGGATCACTAGCTTGCACGTCAATCGCAATGTGCATTGAGCTTCGTCCGGTATAAATGACTTTCGCGCTAACTTCGACTAAGTTGCCGACATGAATCGGCGCAACAAACCGAATGCCGCCAGCATATGCGGTAATGCAATATTTACCACTCCACGCTGCAGAGCAGGCGTACGCTGCCAAGTCGATCCATTTCATTACGGCGCCGCCGTGCACTTTTCCGCCAAAATTTACATCGCTGGGTTCTGCTAAAAAGCGAAGGGTAATGTCTCTTTGACCACTGCTCATCTGTCTTTCCTTGATGGGTTATTGTTTTCCCAATTTAGCAGCAAGATGAATTTTCGGGAATAGCGAATGAAACAAAATATTAACTTTTATTCGAACGCTGGAAGTGACAAGCCACAGCGTAGTTCTGTGGCTTGGGGTGTAGATGTTAATTGGCGGTAGAGGCAATCTCAGAATTGGATAATGGTTTTCTCTGTCTTACTTTTATTTGCGACAAGATAACGCCAGAGATGACTAACAACCCACCAATAATGTGGTAAGCGTAAATTTTCTCACCAATTAGTGTTGAAGCAAGTATGACGGAAACCACAGGCATTAGGTTCATGAACATAGCACTTGAATCAGCACCAATTGAATCAATCGCTTTGACCCACATCAGCGGCGCGAAAATGGAAGCAGCAATACCAGCATAAGCGATTAATGGTAGCGCGTCTTGGCTTGGTAACAGTTGCTCACTAGAGAGCCAAAGTGGTGTGAGCATCAAAACAGAAAAGAAGCCCTGCATGTAAACCAGAGTCAAACTACTGAATGGCATTTTCCAGCGTTTTAGCAGAACACAATAAGCCGCGTATACCATGGCAGCAACGAGCATTAAGCTGTCACCTTGCGTTAAGTCTTGATGTAAAAAGTAAGTGATATCACCGTGACCAAGCATAAATGCCAAGCCGCCGAGCGAAATGACACCACCGACGATACTTAACATTGATATAGATTTACCGAGCAATGGGACACTTAAAAACACACTGATCAAAGGAACTAAAGAGGTGATCAGGGCCATATTAGAGGCCGTTGTTGTTAAACCGGCATAGTATCCAAGTGACTGGTTGAGAACCATACCAAGTAACGCAAGAAACGCCAACTTAGCTAAGTAAGGTCGAATAATGTGTCGTTGTTTGATGATTGCAGGCAGGCAAAATGGCGTTAGGAGTACCATTGCGACAAACCAACGGTAGAAACTCATCGCACTTGGTTCAATGGCGCTCGCAGCCATCTTGTTCACAATTGAGTTACCACCCCAAATCATAACGGTGAAAAACGGAAGTAAATAAATCATGAGAACCCTATAGCACAATTATTGATGGCGCTAGTCTGGCAGGTCTTTATAATAAAAAGTATCTCTTAAAAGACATCGTAAGCGATAGGAAGACAATTTTGAAAAAGAGCGCCAGAAATCTTCACCCCTCCTTATCAATCGATCGTGCGCCATCAGATGTATTTATGAATTTCGAAGCGTTTCTCTCTAATACAGAAACACGAATTCATAGCCACCCTTGGGGGCAAGTGCAACTGATCAGCGGTGGGATTCTGGAGATGGATGCAGAAGACACAAGATTTCTAGCACCTCCACATCTTGCTATTTGGGTTCCCGCCGGAGTTCGTCACACTAGCTACAACCGTAAGCCAATCGAATATTGTTCTTTGAACATTGCCCCTGAATTGACGGCGCATTTTCCAACCAAAACCAGTTTAATCAAAGTCACCCCCATCGTTTCTGCCATCATTGAGGACTTTCGTCAGCGTGACATTAACGTCGCGCAGAGCGATGAAGACAAACGCTTGGTGCGAGTGTTGTTGGATCAACTGGCGAAACAAGAAGTGGAACATCACTTTTTACCGACAACCGACAACAAATATCTTCAGCCAATCTTAAAAGCAGTAGAAGAATCGCCAACCGATGAAATTAGTTTGGCGGAGTGGGCGGCAAAAGTGCATACTACAGAACGCACGTTAGCGAGACATTGCCAGAGTGAGTTGGGCATGAGCTTTACTGAGTGGCGCTTACGTGTGCGATATTTACATTCTATGGAGTTGCTGCGTAAAGGGCAGACCGTAAAAGAAGTCGCTCTGACGTTAGGTTATAACCAAGCTAGCCCTTTTATCGCGATGTTCAAGAAATACTCCGGCATGACACCGGAGCAATACAAGAATCGATTGTTGTAAAAGTGTAGAGTCTATTTTAAAAAAATTGACAATGCGCTGTATGATGACCGACTCGAAAAGCTGATGGTATTGGAAAGACTTACGTCTATCTTGTGTCAGATTGAGTCAGAATTATAACCTTGAGAATTCGCTTTATTATTATTGCTTTACAACATGCCTGTAAGATTCTTTAGATGATACAATGTGCTAAAGTGACAAAAAACTCAATTGACACCGCTTAGATTTAAGTATTGATTGTTATTAGTTTCTTCAGCCGCCAATTTGTCCCTACTTTTCAAGGAAGTAGAGTTGTACTGTGCAACTATAACTCTTCTACCCTCAATCGTGAGTTCCAATGTGGGTGACCATATATTCTGATCGCGATGCGTCACAATAATCACGGTCGAGTTCAATGTTTGAATATGTTGAGCAATACTTTTTTCGGTTGCTTCGTCTAATGCTGCCGTCGCTTCGTCGAAAATGAGGATTGGCGCCTTTTTAATGAGAGCTCGCGCAATTGCGACTCTCTGTCTTTCACCTCCTGACAACCCTGAGCCTCTTTGTCCTACTGTTTGATGTATTCCTTTAGGAGATGAGTCAATAAGTTTGTCCAATTGTGCGTGTCTTGCAAAGCTCTCAACTTCATAATCACTTGCATTGGGATTACCTAACCGAATGTTATCCGCCAATGTGCCAGTAAAAATGACCGGTTCTTGAGCAACATAGGCTATGTGCTGGGTGAGCACGTCATAAGGGATATTCTTTAGATCTATCCCTCCGAGCGAAATAAGACCTTGGTCAGGATCATCAAACCTTAGAAACAGGCCCAGTAAAGTGCTTTTGCCACTGCCACTGACTCCATTGATGACGACGGTATCACCTTGTTTGATCTCCGTGCTAGCATCTTCAAAGAGATCTAAATGGCCCACAAGGTTCAGTTCGAACTTATGGTTTTTGGGGGAGGTTGCAAATTGAGGATTAGGCTCAGGCAGAACAGGGACATTCGTTAACTGAGCGTAATTTTTATTTGAGGATTTTACGTCGTTAATCGCAAAGCCTGCCAACGCGAGTTCACCCAAAGGTGCAGCTGCACGGGTAATCAATATCAATAAAGCCAAGACTAATAAGGGTTGAGTAATCGGCTCTAAGACGAGATAGATGGCGATACCTGCAAGGGGTAAAATCGTTGCCAATCCTGATACTAAGGTTGCGATAGAAGCGTTACGATTAATAGTTGAATGAGCTTCTTCTTGTGCGTGCCAACTCTGTTCAATACGCTCGATTGAGCGCTCAGGCCCCGCTGTTGAGCGAAGTAACTCAAGGTGATCTATGAGCTCAAGTGTTGATTTAGTCGCTTGAAGCTCTGCGTCATGTCGGTCGCTATCTGAGCGACTTAGGTATCTTTGCGCCTTGTACTGAACGAGCAGTGCAACTAGTAACAGTACGGCACTGAGTAGTGCAATTTCACCTCCTCCAACGACCCCAATACCGATAATTAAAAATATGGGTAACATTGGAGCGTGTAAAAATGTTTGTAGCTGATGAGCAGGAATGGCCATAAAGCCAGGTATTCCTCGTTCTGCTAGTTGAGTGAGCTGAGTTCTATGCTGATCATTAAACCAAGCTAACTTTGCTTTACTGAGCGAATGACCTACTGATGAATAAAGATCCCCAGCCAGTTTCGCACCAGAGAGAAATCCAGAACGAGTTACAATAACGGTAACTATCACAGTTAGAACAGCAGCTATTATGACGTTCAATGGTGAAGCTTGTTCGACAATAGATATTGCAAGAAATGTGTAAGCCGTTGCCTCAAATAATGCAACTAGTCCCCAACCTATAGCGACTCGATATAGACGGTGCTTTGCACTTTGTGGAATTGTCGAATTGGAATAGAGGGTATTGTGAGCCGTCATACTTCTTCATCCTGTCGTTGAGCCTTTCTGTTGAGCATCAATGTAGTGTCTGCAAGTTTCGCGAGTTCTGAGTCGTGAGTAATTATGATCAATATCTTGTCTTGTGTTTTCGCAAACTTCGCGAGATTTCTGATCACAGTGAAGGCCGTATTTTTATCGAGAGCACTGGTTGGTTCATCCAGTAATAGAACGTTGGCTTGAGTTAGAAATGTGTTAGCTATTGCGACACGTTGTTGCTCGCCTCCTGAAAGCACGCTTGCATCAGAATTGAGGTCAATCTTTAATTGAGCTTGTTGCAAAGCTTGGTTCAGCTCGTCGTCACTTGAACTTGGCGTTGATAGTTTCAAATTCTGCCTAATGGTAGTTTTGAGTACACCGATATCTTGGGGTACATAGCGTATGGCGGAGTATCGGGATATCTCAGAGAGTTTAGACAGTTGATTGCCTCCTAAGGTAACGAAGCCTGAAAGAGGTGTTTCTTGACCTGCTAATAGACGTAGTAACGTACTTTTGCCTGCTCCGCTAGGCCCCATGATGGCTGTAAATGAACCCCGTGGGAAGTAGTGGGAGAAGTTATCAATAATATTAACAGTTCCATTAGCCACTACGATATTTGATGCTTGTAGTGATAGCGGTTTTTCTCCCGCGCTCAAACTGCCACTTTCTATTTGTGGTTGCTGTAAAAAGTCGCTGATGTTCTTTGCAGCATTCTTTCCTGCGTTAACGTAGTCCAATCCATGGTCAAGCTTCAGTGCGGGTGATACGACGGCCAAACCAAAAAAGAATAGCGACGCCATTGCCACGGGACTTAATTCATAGCCAATGGTATAGGCCATTGCGAAAGTCGAAACCGCTTGAAGTAATGCGGTAGCAATTGCTGCTGGAAGGGCAACGCTACCAACCCATTTCACTATGCCGTGAGTAAAGCGTCTTGTGGCATCATTATAGCTGTCGAGTGCTCCTGCTTGCGTGCCGTAAATTCGATTTACTCGGATACCTCTTGTGTAGTCGTTTACTGCGGTAACGATATCACCCATTATTGTCATGCGCTCTTTGCCATGTTTAGCGGCGAACCTAGGTAAAAAGAGTAGGTAGTACAATGATGCAATTAGACCAGGGAGCAGAGTAAGCATCGCTACCGGACCTGTGAGATTCAACATGATAAAAATAGAAGTTGCGGGTACGACAATGAATGTCACGAGTTCTGAAGGCAAATGCGCAACCATGTGGTGAAGCGTGCTGATGTCTTCGGAAACTATGCGACGCAGTTGATTATCACCATATTGAGAGATGGTCTTGCTTGGCAAGCGCGTCAAGTGCTGAGCAACTTGGCGACGTAATCGAGTGGAAAACTGCGACTCGGCATCATGAACTAACCACGAGCCCACTGATGAGGCAAGTGCGCTAGCCGCCCAAAGTCCTATGGCACCGTAAATCCATTGGTTTGCAAATTTATCGATAAGGTTTATCAAGCATAGCAGTGCACCAACTTTTGCCACAGCGGCAAGTGCTTCACAAAACGTTCCCAAAGCAAGCTTCTTAATCGATGGCTTTAAGGCTGGCATTAAGCTAGGCGTAACGTAATGTTGGCTGATTTTACTTATCATATTGTCACCTTATCTAGCCTATCAAGCGAAAATAAGGAGAACGTGGTAGAGCATATTGAGCTCTTATCGTTTTTCATATAAAGCCTATGGAAGTGGACGTTGATGGATTATGTTTTGAATTAACTTTGGCCGTAGGTGTTGCGAGCTCTTTGTCTGCTTGAATGTTGAAGATGAGTACTTCCTTTGATTTGTTGTGAATTTTCATGAACAGCCAAATGGGAGTAAGTCCCCCTTAGAAGGCAGGCTAAAGGGGAGGTGGAGGGATTAGAAATCCGCAGTAGCTGACAGCATCACTGTACGTGATGCGCCAAGAGCTAGGTCCGCATAGTGGGTGGTTGTCCAGTAATCTTCATCCAGTACATTGTTTACGCTAAGGCGCCAAACCACGCTTGTTTCAGCAATTTTTGAGTTGTAGCGTGCGCCAAGATCAAGAATAGTCTGTGCAGGTAATGCCTGAGTGTTTTGTGCATCAATGTATTGTTCAGACATATAGTTCGCTTGGCCGATAAGCGTGAGATCACGCATCGCAGGGAGGTTCCATTCTAATGCGAGTTTAGCTTGTAAATCGGGTAGCTTAGTTGCTTGTTTCCCCTCCTCTGTCACATCTGTTGCTTTTGTAATCTCTGCATCTGTATAGGCGATACCACCGATGAGTGTATAGTCCTTTGATAGTGTGCCGTAGAACCCCCATTCAATACCGCGATTGCGCTGTTCACCACCGAAAGAAAAAATGTTGGTATCCGGATCTTGGTACCCATTTGGCTTTTTAATCTCAAATAAACTGAACGTATGAGCAAAGCCGTCCAGGTCAAGCTTCACGCCTGCTTCAGTCTGTTTGGTTTTTTGGGGTTCAAAAGCCTCTCCTGCGTTTGCAGCGCTAGAGCCTACTGTTTTCCCATTCGTTAAGCCTTCGGTGTAGTTACCATAAAGCGAAACTGAGCTCGAAACTTTGTATAATGCTGCAAGTGCGGGAGTGTAAGTACTTTCCTTAAACTTGGTGGTAGGAAGCGACATTCCGTTCATTATTATTCCAGATTCATAATCAATGCTCTGGTAACGCAAGCCGAGCGTGATTTGGTATTTCCCATCAACAAAAGATAACGTATCGGCAATGCCATAGCTGACCTGAGTTGAATCGATAGGTAAACCATAGTAGTTGTCGTAAACTGAATTTTCTGGTCCCCAAACAGGATCATAAATATTCGAGTTCCAAGGGGCTGGATTATTATTACCTGTTGGAGAATCATTTTTATCTTCTCTAAAGTAAGTACTATTCAGTACAAGGTGGTGTTCTACTGGGCCAGTGTCAAAGTTGCTACGAACACCTATCTCACCTGAAGTCCGTTTGTTCTCAAGCTTAACTGATCCGAGAGATACCTCTAGGTTACCCTCGTTATCGATGATTTTGATTCGTTGCGGTACATTTGAATGAAAATCTGTACGGCTACCACCCAATGCGCTGTATACAGTTACAGAGTCACTAACGCTTAGCTCCCCGCGAATCATCATCCCTTTATCTTCGCTATCATTGTAGGCCCAACTTGGCGTCAATAATGTGTCAGATGGAGGAGGTGATGGGATTTTGAGACCAGAAGCGATGCTTAACCCACGGTTTGCACCTTCAACTCGCTCTGTACTGTAGTAAAAATCTGCTTCAAGGAAAGCAATGTCATTACGCCAATCAAGGCTTAATGATGCAAGTTGAGTTTTGTTGCTTTGGTTGTTTATCGCGGTGTCTCCATCTTTAAATGCACCGTTGAAACGAATACCAAATTCTTCATTTGTACCAAAGCGACGTCCAATATCGATATGTCCTCCGAATTGAGTGTCCGATAAGTAGCTGCCGGTGAAAGATGTGATTGGTGTTTCTTGTGCTCTTTTTGTCACTAAGTTGATGGTGCCACCAACAGATCCATTCGGTGGCATACCGTTGAGCAAAGAAGCAGGACCTTTAAGTACATCAATACGTTGATACATTTCAGGAGAGGTTCGGTAATAAGGAGCGATACCATACAATCCATTAAGCATAACGTCGCTAATGTCTGAGTTGAAACCTCTTATTTTGAAACTTTCTTTGTTTAAGCCGGTTTCACCGCTGGTGAAAACAGAGGGATCAGAAGCTGAGATTACATCTGAGATATCGCGTGCTTGTTGGTCTTGAATGTGTTTTTCTGTGTATCCAATCGTATTGAAAGGCGTTTCCATGAAGTTTTTGTCGCCAAGCATTCCTATATTACTCGCGTGAGAAACTTTGCCAGCGGCATAAACTCTGTTTGCTTCACCATAAACTGTCATTGATTCATCTACGACTTCTTCAGCTTGAGCGATACTAATTGGTACGACAAAAGTACTAAATTGAAGTGAAATAAAGAGGGCGATATGACATGGGCTTGGTTTGTTTTTCTGTGAAGAGTCCATCGCTATCTGATGATAGTCATGAGTCATTATAGATTCCTTTTCTTTGTTTGGGCTAGCTCACATCCGTTCTGACGTCGATTGAGTGTTGAATTACTTAAGATCCAACTCATTGTTATTAGATTTAGCTTTGGTAACCTTTTAGGATGTCTTCAATTATGATTTTCAGAGATGTGATGCTTGCTGAAGTGATGTACCAAGCATCGGCATCAACAAAAACGACGTTGTCGTTTTTCCATGCTTTGGTTTGACGGAGTAGTGGGTTTGCTAAGTGTTCCGCATCAATGACAGGCTTTCCTTCCATTACTGCTGTTCGATCAATGATGTAAAGAATGTCTGGATCAGCTTGGCTAATGAACTCGCTAGAAATTGGCTGACCATGCAAACCTGTCTCCACTTTTTCACTCGCTGGTTTTACCCCCAGAACATCGAAAACGAAGCCATAACGAGACTCAACGCCAAATGAGCTGAAAGCACCATTGTTATGCATGACAACCAAAGCTTTTTCAGAACGCTCTTTCGTAACAGCGCGCACTTCTGCGACTTTTGCATCGATTTCGGCAACTTTCTGTTGGGCTAGCTCCTGCTTTTCAAAGATCTCACCAAGCTCTACAAGGTGTTTCTTAATGGTATCGACGTGATGGTCACGACTATTACGGTAGTTGATGTCAAAATGTAAAGTCGGAGCGAGTTGAGAGAGTTCTTCATACTGATTAGCATGTAGCGGAGTCATCAATACGAGATCTGGTTTTAGGGCATAGATCTTTTCCATATTAGGCTGAACTATCGCACCAAGATCCGCTATCTCAGGTGTGTCTTTGTATTTCGCTAGAAAGTGAGGAACAAAGTCTTTCACCATTCCTGAGATTGGAACATTTAGCTGATCTAAAAAGTCCACTTCGTTCATATCTAATGCTGCCACTCGTTGAGGGCGATGAGAAATAGTAGTTGCTCCGAGATTGTGTTCAATCACGATGAGCTTTTCTAATGGCTGAGTATCTTCAATTTTAGTTATTTCCGGCTCGCAACCTGATAAGGTTCCTAGAGCGCAGCAAGCAAGCGCGATACTCAAACGTAGGGGGCTCTTAAACATGGGGTATTTCCTTTTTGTCAGTGAGTTGTCTTTAAACAGGCGAGTAACAGTTTTCATATTTGGCTTCTTGTTCTTATCGTGATGGCTAGGAAATATCCCCCACAAAGGACATTCACCAAAATAGAGACGGTGGTTTTAAAGTTAAATAAGTGCTCTACCAGAAGTTGACCAGACAAGAACATGACAATTGCAATAGCACAAGCAACGAGCAATATGTGTCTGTAGTTCGGTGCGCTAGTAACGGAATAAGCAATATTGGCAATAAAAATTCCCATAAAAGCCGTTGGGCCAATCAAGCTCGTCGAAATTGCTACTAAAATGGCGATTACAGCAAAGAACTTTGGTACATATTGCTTATCATTTAGTCCTAATGACATCGCTTGGTCTCGACCTAGACCTATCACATCTAGCTCGCGTGACCATCTGTTAGCAAAGAGTGCCAAAACGCTTAACGCAATACTGGAAAAAAGTAACGTAGAAGGTTTCGCTCGCTCAAACGAGGTATAGCTGAGCCCTTGAAGGATAGAGAATTCTCCAGGGCTTATTCTGAGCTGGATAAATTGAGCAAGAGTTGTCAGCACCATTGTCAAAACAAAGCCAATCAGCAGAACTTGGTGCATGTCATGTTTAAATCTATTGAGTACCCAAGATTGAATCGCTAAGGAATACAACAGAATGAGTATTGCAGAGACAGCGAAATTACCGACAACACCTAATGTAGCAATGCCAGAAGTGCCCCCTAGTAATAAGAGTAGGGTTTGCCAAACCAGATAAACCGACTCATATCCCATAATGGATGGCGTAAGAATACGATTACCAGCTAAAGCTTGGAAAATAACAGCAGAGATGGCCACGCAGCTGCCCCCAATAACTATGGCACCAAGTTTAATCAGCCTCTTAGGGATGACGTAATCAAAATCCCACCCAGAGCTTGTAAAGATAAAGGCGATAGACAGTATGCAAACGAGTATAATGCTCACTCGCATGTTTGAGTAATGTGATCTCATACTCGTGCTCCTTTCAAAAGAAACACAAGAAACATGACTCCCCCGATAGCACTGGCTGTTAATCCAATTGGGACTTCAAAAGGAAAGGCAACAACTCTGCCTATGACATCGCAAAAAATAAGTAACGAAGCGCCGCCTAGTGCAACGATTGGTAGGGTGTTTTTAAGGTGATCGCCATATTTTAGTGCGACTAGGTTAGGTATGACTAAACCGATAAAATGAATGGCACCTACGGTCACCACTGTTATAGCAACTGTCACGGAAACTAGCATTAGACCCAAGGCGGCAGTGAACGCAATATTAATTCCTAAGTTGGACGCAACATCTTCGCCCATTCCCATCACAGTAAACTTATGTGCATATAAGTAAGTCAGTAGGGTGATAGGTAAAATCAAGAAAATTATTTCATAGTGTTCTTGGACCACTTTGGAGAAATCTCCCATTAACCAACCGGACATACTCTGTAAGATGTTGTTTTGATAAGCATAAAACTCCGCTATAGCACTTAGTACACTACCAAACATAAGCCCAATCACAGGTATTAACGCAGAGTTACTGAATTTAATTTTTCGTACGATGGCAATGTAGATAAGGCCAGCGGCGAAGCAAAATAGTACGGCGAAGAGCATACGTTCAAGCTTGTCTGAGGATGGAAGCATGACGATAGATACCAAAATACCGAGCTTTGCCGCATCGATACCGCCTGTGGTGCCCGGCTCAACAAAACGATTTCTAACAATATGTTGAAGAATAACACCACATATTGCGAGACCAGATCCGGTAAGAATTAGTGCGATTAGCCTTGGTAATCTGCTAGCAGTAATCGGTAGCCAAGCTTTGTCATCCATGGTCAGCAATAACGACCAATCTAGTTGGTTTGCGCCGACGAAAATTGAAGTTAAGCACAGTATAAAAAACAGGCTTACTACGTGAATACTCATACAGAATCTGCCCCAAAATAAAGTGAGTTTCTCTTAACTTATGACTTGGGGATGGAATACGAATAATGAATATCTATTCGCATATAGGTTCTAAATTCCAACAAAACATAACCAAGTTATTTTTTATAAACATTAAGGTCACAATCCAGCCCTCAAAGTATCACTAGGCCATACCTAAAAATTCAACGTGCTGATTTGGCTTTAAAACTGGATTAACTAGCAAAAGAAAAGTGCCGCTTTCAATGCAAAGAGAAAGAGGTTCTCGATTTAAAATTAAAATGCAAATGATAATTATTTTCATTATATCTTTGTTTTTTCGGTTAAGCAATGAGGTTCATATGTGTTTCTCTAAAAAGATCAATCGCGTATAAAAACAAGGCAATGGCTAATGCATGTGCTTTTGGGTAAGTGATTAAAAAATAAAGCCAAAGAGCATTAAGCTTTCTTATTGTTTAAGGATGTTTTTCGCTTCAGAAGCTCGTTGGTTGAGGTTTGATTTAAATGGTATGACGATAGTTTGTTCAGGAAGAGGAGTTAGTAGTGACGATGATGTCTAGATGTCGTTTGTATTTTAGGATTTATTAGATACCGCATTAAAATAGCGTCATAAAGTCGTGATGCTTCGCATCTTCAGTGTTAGCGATGTTAATGCGGTAATTTCTAATAAACTAGCGGATTAATGTCTCAACTTGCTTTTGGAGCAAAGTAAAGCTGATTCACAATTCAAAGACATCGTCAGTTGCTTTATTGTTAACCTGTGTTATTCGAGCTTACTTAGTACGTAATTCAAACCACCAACTACGGCTGCAACTTGCGCATCGTTGCATTCTTCGTCGGTCACCGTTGGGCTGTCTGGGTACACTTCCGTTGTCGTGCCGTAAACGCAATTTGTTACGCCGCCACACAGGCCCAGTTTTACCATTGGGTAGTTGATAACGCCAAACTGTACGACGGGTGAACCAATGATTTCGCCGTTTTCATCTGCTGGTGCAATGTGAGTCACTTTTGCAACTGACTCAATGACCGCTTTTTGGAAGTCAGGCTGAGGGTTTTCACTATCTCCCACCGTGTAAAAGCCATCTGGGATCATACCTTCAATGTACTCAATACCATCACGAGCAGCTAAGGCTGGACGGAACTCAGTTTCGTCAGAATCTGTCGTTTCATGTAGATCAATGTGCATTAACACATCGCCTAAAGTTGCAACTAGCTTTATGAGGTTAGCGGATTCTTCGGCAGGACTATCCTTATAGAAAGAGCGGTTTGGATCAATCGCGTTTGGATTCCAGCGGTTGATCACCTCGTAACCCCAAGGGCTTACGCAGGGGGCAACGACAATATTGAAATGCTCTGCATAGCGCTCTGCTTCCGTTTCTACAAACTTTAATGCGCCATGTACACCGCTGGTTTCGTAACCGTGCACGCCGCCTGTGACCAACACAACAGGTTTAGTTGAATCCCAATTGCGTGTTTTGATACAAAACAGAGGGAAGCGTGCCTCGTTGTATGAGAGCGCACCATATTGTTCAACATCAAAATGCCCGCGTAGGGCATCGATTTTACTGACGACTTCATCTTGGTAGCTACGTTTTACTTCTTGCGTTGCTAACCAAGCTTTACGTTCTTCTTCGGTCCAAGGTTGGCCAGGAGTACCGATCGGGTAAATGTATCCACTTTTCATCTATACTTTTTCTTTTGACTGCTGAAAGGTATCACAAGACTAGACCTGTCTTATCTTTACGGCAATATAAAACACCATTTGGGGTGGTATTCTTTGCAAAATCATCACTTTGATGAGTGATTCATTGGTGTTACATTTTGTTACTTACTCAATTTCATATAAGAGACAAAAAATGGCTGGAGCAAGTTTACTCACACTGTTGGACGATATTGCCACGGTGCTTGATGATGTCGCCTTAATGTCAAAAATGGCGGCAAAGAAAACCGCAGGTGTATTGGGAGATGATCTAGCGTTAAACGCTCAACAAGTGTCTGGTGTTGCATCTGAGCGAGAGATTCCAGTGGTTTGGGCGGTTGCAAAAGGCTCATTCAAAAATAAATTGATTTTAGTTCCTTCAGCTTTACTTATTAGCGCGATTATTCCATGGCTTATTATGCCATTATTGCTAATTGGCGGCTTATTTCTCTGCTTTGAAGGGGCAGAGAAAGTACTTGAGAAAGTGTTTCCTCACTCGCATCCGCACGAAGAAAAAGAGGAGCTAGTTAATACTGGCGAGTCGATAGAAGAGTATGAAAAGCGTAAAGTTTCTGGTGCGATTCGAACAGACTTTATCCTTTCAGCAGAGATCATCGTGATTGCGTTAGGTACCGTGACAGGAGCCAGTCTTGTTACGCAAATTTTAGTTGTCAGTTTAATTGCAGTGATTATGACGGTTGGAGTTTATGGACTAGTCGCTGGGATTGTGAAGCTAGATGATTTAGGCCTTTACCTTGAAAGTCGCTCAAACGGTAAAGGTTGGGTAGCGAAAGTCGGAGGGGCCTTGGTCGCTTTTGCACCAAAGTTGATGAAGTTGTTAACCATTGTAGGAACTGCTGCGATGTTTTTGGTGGGTGGAGGAATTGTGGTGCACAACGTGCCAGCCATTCATCACTTTGTAGAGCCGATTATTATGAACTTTAGTGGTCATTCGGTTGCTACAGCCATTTTGCCTATTTTACTGAACGGTATTATCGGCTTTGTGGCGGGGTTGGTTGTGGTTGCGGTATGGACGATGGTTGAAAAGCTTCGTGGTCAATAATCACATCTAAAACATGAGACGATAATAACAAGGGTCATGACTTCTTTTTACAAAAAGCATGACCCTGTTTTATGGGTGAAACGTCAGTAAAGTACTTACTTCACTTTCCACTCGATCTGTTCATTTGCTCGAATAGGCACAACGATATCATTGCCAAATGGCATCGTTTCTGGCACATCCCAAGCGGATTTTTCTAACGTTACTGTATCTGTGTTACGTGCAATGCCGTAAAAATCAGGACCGTTGAAGCTTGCGAAAGCTTCCAAGTTTTCCAACTTGCCTTCTTTTTCGAAGACTTCTGCATAAAGCTCTAGCGCAGCGTGTGCAGTGTAAGAACCAGCACAACCGCAAGCCGATTCTTTTGCCCCTTTCGCATGTGGCGCTGAGTCTGTACCTAGGAAAAACTTCTTGCTACCACTAGTTGCTGCTTCGATCAGCGCTTGCTGGTGGGTTCCGCGCTTAAGAATTGGCAAACAGTAGAAATGAGGTTTAATACCACCCACAAGCATGTGGTTACGGTTGAAAAGAAGGTGGTGGGCAGTGATGGTAGCCGCTACGTTGTCTGAGGCATTGTTAACGAAGTTTGCTGCGTCGGCGGTGGTGATATGTTCTAGTACGATTTTAAGATTAGGGAAATCATTGACGATAGGAGCGAGGACGGTATCAAGGAATTCTTTTTCTCGGTCGAATATATCAACATCGTGATGTGTTACCTCCCCATGAACCAAAAGTAACATTCCTACTTCTTCCATTGCTTCTAAAACGTGATAAATGTTTTTCGCATTGGTCACACCGGAATCTGAGTTTGTTGTGGCGCCAGCAGGATAGAGCTTGGCAGCAACAATGTGTCCGGTTGCTTTAGCCTTACGTATTTCGTCTGGTGTCGTGTTATCTGTAAGGTAAAGCGCCATTAAAGGCTCAAACTGTTCGCCATGTTGCTCTTTGAGAATTCGGTCACGGTAGGCTAGGGCGAGCTCAGTTGTAGTAACAGGTGGGACGGTATTTGGCATAATCAGCGCACGGCCATTGTAGCGGCTGATGTCGCGAACGGTGTCTTTAAGAACTTCCCCATCGCGTAAGTGAACGTGCCAGTCGTCAGGACGAGTGATAGTCAGTGTTGTCATTAATTGCTCCCACCATTGAAAAGTTGTCTGATTGGAGCCTAAGCGCCGTATTTGCTTTTGAGCAAACGCTTGCGCTTAGGCGACAGGATGATAGAGGAATTGCCCTCATATTTCATCCCATTTTTCAATTTTATAAAGAGTGAGAGTGTAAGTGGTTACTTCATTGTTAACCAAAGCGCGTGGATCGTACCTGGTAGAAAGAAGAAACACGTCAATATTAGATTAATCAAAAAGTCTTTATTTAGACCTTTCTCCATAAACACCGCGACAGGCGGAAGAAAGATACATAACAAAATCAGAACCAGTTTTCTTGTATCCATAATTAAGCTCCAAATCGATAAATGGGAGTAGTGA
This sequence comes from Vibrio sp. Vb1018, assembly GCF_033338775.1. Classification (NCBI taxonomy): domain Bacteria; kingdom Pseudomonadati; phylum Pseudomonadota; class Gammaproteobacteria; order Vibrionales; family Vibrionaceae; genus Vibrio; species Vibrio sp. Vb1018. The sequence goes on along the minus strand of NZ_JAWOTI010000001.1, from coordinate 161,682 downwards.
TAACTTGGGTGAATTATGTGTGTCGTATCACACTTTATCAAACGGTATTTGGTCAGAACGGTGTTAAAAAACGCGAATATTGAGTGTAGTAAATACTTGTCACTAAAACCAAATTTATAAGAATATGGTTTCGAGAAAGTTGCGATGGATGAAGAGGCAGTAGACTCTGCAACTTAATGTGATTTGAGTATACAATACCGCAACAAATAAAAAACACCCGTAGGAAGAAGGCCATGTCGCAACCCGTTTTATCCCAAATTAATGTTTTTCCGGTTAAGTCAGTTGGCGGATTATCGCTGTCGTCCGTATGGGTTGAGAAGCAAGGATTGAGCTTCGATCGTCGCTTTATGATTGCGAAAGCTGATGGCTCGATGATCACTGCGCGAAAGTATCCGCAAATGGTAACCATTAAGTCTGCCCTATTGTCCGATGGAGTGGTGTTTAGTAGTTTGGGTATGGAGCCACTTAAAATCCGTTACCAAGATTTCAAAATGCAGGAGACACCTGCAACGGTTTGGAAAGATACATTTACTGCCTATACCACGACAGATGATGCAGATGACTGGTTTAGTCGTGTGTTGGGGCTGCGCGTTGAGTTGTTATTTAGTGGTGAGCAATCGAATCGTGTCCGTGAAAAGCTAGGTCAAAACGTCAGTTTTGCTGATGGTTATCCGGTTTTAGTGATCAGTCAAGCTTCACTTGATGAGCTGAACCGAAGAAGTTCAGAACTACACTCAATGGATCAGTTTCGTACTAACTTAGTTGTCTCTGATACTAAACCATTTGAAGAAGATTCATGGAAGCGCATACGAATCGGTGAGGTAGAGTTTGAGTCTCTCAAACCTTGCGAGCGCTGTATCCTGACTACGGTGAATACCCAAAGAGGCACATTCCGTGAGAGCAAAGAGCCGCTCAAAACCTTGCAACAGTTCCGTGCAAACGATGTCGGTGGTGTGTTCTTTGGCCAGAATCTTGTCGCGCGAAATGAAGGCATTATTCGTCAAGGCGATAAAGTTGAAGTATTGGAGTACAAAGAGCCGGAGTTTTACGCAGATAACTCGCCAGTGCGCATGAAGCTTACATGTGTTGAGCGTGAAGAAATTGCCCAAGACTTTGTGACCTTATGGTTAGAGCCAAACAAAGGCTCGTTGCCTAATTACTTGCCAGGACAACACCTGCCAATAGAGGTGAATATTGATGGTAAGAAAGTGGGTCGACGCTATACCTTATCATCCAGTCCTTCTCGCCCGGGTCGTTATGCTATTTCTGTAAAGCGTATCGCGGGTGGAAGAGTCTCTAACTCACTCTTAGACAACTTACAAGTCGGTGATGTTTTAGAGGCAGAACAACCTGACGGTCAGTTCCACCTTAAAACGCATGAAGCGCAGCCTCTGCTGTTACTCTCTGCGGGTAGCGGAGTAACACCAATGTTATCAATGGTGCGTTACTTAGCGGATCACAATCAGTTGGATAACGTGGTTTTCTACCATCAATGTCGCACCGAGAATGCTATTCCTTGTCGCTCAGAGTTGGAGCAGTTAAAGCGTGAGCACCCAGGGCTAGAAGTAAAAGTCTGTTTAACGCAACCTGCTGTTGATTGGTTTGGTTTGAAAGGGCGTTTAAGTTTGTCACACATTAAGCAAATCAAAGATGTTGAACAGCGCCAAGTGTTTGTGTGTGGTCCTGATGGTTTTATGGAGAAAGCGAAAAATCTCCTGCTAAGAAAAGGCCTGCCAGAAGAAAACTACCATCAAGAAGCGTTTGGCGTATCTTCAGTCACTTCAAGACCAGAGAAGAGCATAGCGATCGATTTCAATGGGACGAAAGTTGTAGGGAATAATCAGAAAACGTTGTTAGATCAGCTTGAAGACGCAGGGAAGGTTGTTAGCAATAGCTGTCGTGCTGGCTTATGCGGCGCGTGTAAGGTTCAGCTTACGTCGGGTCAAGTACATCATCCGGACGTGCCTGCGTTGACAGATGAGGAACGTGCAATGGGAACCGTATTGGCGTGTTGTGCTGTGCCAGAGACGGACGTAACAGTAACCAACTAGGCGAGAACGTCTTTGTCCTTCGACAAAAACTGTTCCTAGACAAAAAAACGCTGCTATTTTTAGCAGCGTTTTGAGTTTTAAAGAGAGCTGAAAATATCGCTTAGTCGTAAATCGTCGGGATTGGCTGGCGTTTGTGCTGCGTTGCTTTGTAAATCGCTACCAGACGGTCACTTACTTGCTGTGGAACGGGTTTGCCCTCTAAGAAATCGTCGATTTGCTCGTAAGTTAAGCTTAGGGCATCTTCATCTGCTTTTTGTGGAGCAAGCTCTTCTAAGTCTGCTGTTGGCACTTTCTTCACTAGTTGCTCAGGTGCACCCAATGTAGCAGCCACTTCACGAACTTGGCGTTTACTTAATCCGAACAATGGTGCCATGTCACAAGCGCCATCACCAAATTTAGTGTAGAAACCAGTGATGTTTTCTGCTGAGTGATCAGTACCAAGAACAAGGCCGCCTACGTAGCCCGCGATCTCGTATTGAGCAACCATGCGAGCACGCGCTTTTACATTGCCTTTTACGAAGTCGACTTTTGCTGCATCAGTTGGTAGAAGGTCTGTGCCTTCTAATGCAACGTGAGAAGCCGAATGAAGCCCGTCAACACCTGCTTTGATGTTCACCGATACAGAATGGGTTGGCTGGATAAAAGACAGAGCGAGCTGAGCCTCATCTTCATCTTTTTGCTCCCCGTAAGGCAGACGAACTGCGATAAATTGGTAGCTATTGTTGCCCGCTTCTTCGTTTAGTTGGTCTACAGCCAACTGAGCTAAACGACCACATGTCGTTGAGTCAACGCCACCGCTGATGCCAAGAACAAGAGACTTACAGCCCGCTTCTTGCAATTTACGCTTAATAAAAGCGACACGGCGTTCAATTTCAAAATGCGGATCAATTGAAGGGAGTACGCGCATTTCGTCACGGATGGATTGTTCCATTTAGGGTTCCTTTTCCTGCAAATATTTCAGACTCTAAAGCACATTTGCTCAAATGGTGATAAACCATACAGTTGAGGCTCATTAAACGCGACTTTAGGGTCAAAAGCTGTAAAGATTAGTAGTATCATACCGAAATCATCAGATTAGAAAACTCTCTTCAACCAGGTAATCACCGGATATGAAAAAAATCGCCATTTTTGGTAGTGCATTTAACCCACCTAGTTTAGGGCATAAAAGTGTTATTGAGTCTTTGAGCCACTTTGATCTTGTGCTACTTGAGCCAAGCATTGCACACGCTTGGGGCAAGAACATGCTTGATTACCCAACTCGGTGCAAAATGGTTGATGTGTTCATCAAGGATATGGGGCTTTCTAATGTTCAGCGTTCTGATGCAGAGCAAGCTTTATACCAACCTGGACAAAGTGTGACGACCTATGCGTTGTTAGAAAAAATTCAAGAAATCTACCCAACTGCCGATATAACTTTTGTCATTGGTCCTGATAATTTCTTCAAATTTGCTAAATTTAGTAGAGCTGAAGAGATTACGGAACGTTGGACTGTTATGGCATGTCCTGAAAAAGTAAAAGTCAGAAGCACAGATATTCGCAAAGCATTGGCCGAGGGTGAAGATATCGGCGCCTATACAACACCTTCCGTACGTGATTTATTACTTAGTAAAGGCTTATACAGAGAAACATTGTCTGGGAACTGAGAGGTCAGATTTTCATGGTCAGAGTCGTTTTATTTAGTGCATGTGCGCTGCTTGTGGTGACACAAGCTCATTCCGCGTGTAACTATTTTTCTGATCGTTCCGTGGTGTTTGAAGATAACACTCTTCCTATCTGTGAAGAAATTTTAGATTCCATCGGCGTGTTAAGTACTGAAGCATTGATTTGGTATGCAGCGGAAGCGAAGCTTGAAGGACCAACAGAAAACTATTGGGAGGAGTGGGCGATTAAGCCGGAAGACACCCCACTTCTAACTCAAAACTTAGAAAAGAATTACTTTGGTCTTGGTTTTTGGATGCCGGAAGAGCTTCGAGACGAAGAGAGTAAAATGGATACAGAAGAGTGGCTTCGTAGTCACGGGTTGATGTTCAGCGTTGGTTTTGGTGATAAATCCGACGGACAGCCAAGAATGCGGTTTGATTATCGTTGGCACGAATATTATGACGCTGACTGGATGATGCAGATAGAGGTACCTTTCTAGACACCTCAAGCAAATGAAAAAAGGGCGTACATTATCAATGTACGCCCTTTTTGTTTTAATCTACTTTCTGTGTCCGTAATTCTACGTAATGCTGAACACGTAGCTTGTTAAAGAGCAAGTTATAGCACTTCTCCAAAGACTAAAAAGCAAAGCTGTTCATATTCTTCGGTGTTACCAGCAAAAAGAGAGTCAACAATTTGCTCTTCCTTCTTCCCCGACAGTTTCATTTTTCTTGCTTCACGTAGTGTTAGTACCAAGCAAAGCTCTTTAGAAATATTCATGTCACAGCCAGGAGTCCATTGATTGATGGTTCTCGTTAACGTTGAGTGCGCTAGTTTAGGAGACAGCGTCAATACTTCATGTCTTACTACTGTCAGTAGATCGGTTTGCAGATCCGAGCGTTCGGCAGTTGTTGCTAGCTTCTCGACGAGCGCTTTTAGTAGCGGTGAAGGCTTCACAAAGCCCGCCTGTTGTGAGAAGTCGTCATTTAAACGCACAGAAAAATCACAACGATATACACGAGAATTAGGTAAAAAGGTGAGGGAGCTCAAACATCCTTGAGGAATCCAAAAATATTGGCCTGGTTCAATGGCATACTCCTGCTTACCCAATTTAATGACGGCTAACCCTTCGATGACAGATAGTAGACTGTGCTTCAGTGCTTTTTTACGCGCAGCTACATCAAGAAAGGGGTATTTAGCGTCGTGAAATTCAATTGCGTAGTTCATTATGAGTACCAGTGTTTTTTGGCGCTAAGGGTAACGTTAAACCCATACGATTCCAACCGGCTGAGAGAATTTTTTAGCATGATAAATGGTGGCTTAACTGGTATGACCATGTTAAAAGTATGGGTTGAAATGCTGCTTGTCAGCAAAACTATGCGTAAAATGTGCCAGCTTTTTTTGATATGTAATGAACAATGACAGCCAATACCGATCCTTATATTGAAATTCGTCCTTACAACGACGAAGAAATTCCAGCAGCGCTGGATCGTCTAATCCAAGATGATGAATTTATCACTGCTATCCTAGAACATCGCTTTGCTAATAAAGCAGCATGGTTCAAAACGCTAATGAGCCCGATCCTGCGCATCTACCTGAAAGCCAAGTGGAGCAAGCTTGATTCTGTCGAAGCAATTCAGATTGAAGTGAAGAAGTATCTGAAAGATACATTGAATAAGACAACGGATGGCGTCACTTTTTCTGGTTTGGATAAGCTGGATAAAAACACGTCATACCTATTCGTTTCTAACCACCGTGATATTGCGATGGACCCTGCGCTCGTAAATTATGGCTTGTACCAAAGTGGGCACCGTACAGTTCGTATAGCGATTGGCGATAACCTGCTGAAGAAGCCATGTGCGACAGAATTGATGCGACTCAATAAGAGCTTCATCGTTAAGCGCTCTGCTAAAGCGCCTAGAGAAATGATGAAAGCATTGGGACAACTGTCAAGCTATATCAAACATTCGCTTGATACTGGCAATTCAATTTGGATTGCCCAAAAGGAAGGTCGTGCTAAAGATGGAAACGACTTTACTGATCCTGCGATTTTAAAAATGTTCCATGTTGAAGGTCGTAAACAAAAGATCAGCTTTGGTGAGTACACGCGTTCTCTGAAAATCGTTCCTGTCTCGATTGCCTATGAAAATGATCCATGTGACATTGCCAAAGCAAAAGAGCTGTACGAAAAAGCAGAAAATGGCCGCTATGAAAAAGGCGAATTTGAAGATATCGAAAGCATCATTCAAGGTATCGTTGGCTATAAAGGCCGTGTACATGTTGCGTTTGGTGATGTGATTGAGCAAGAGTTTGAAACGCCGGAATCTCTTGCTGGTGAAATCGACCGCCAAATTCACAACAACTACAAATTGTACCCAATCAACTTGTTAGCTGCTGGGCATGAAGATTCGAGCATCATTACGGAAGCGGTTAAGCGTCATCTCGCGGATAAGTTGGATCAGCTACCTGAAGGCGCAAGACCTTATTTGGTGGCGAGCTATGCTAATCCTGTGAATAACCAAGAGTAATCTTCGTCACTGAACTCGTTGATTCAGAATGCCTTAAAGCCTCGGTCTGACGGGGCTTTTGTTTATCTGCTCTTTAAGGTGCGACGGCGCCACCAAGGGTTAAATTGCTAGGCCATTTGGTGATCCTGTTACCACCTAAATAGATATTCCTTTTCACCGTCATTGTGTCTGGAAATACTTTCAGCGCTGATCCTCCAATATAAAGATTACCATCAACCACCAATCCTTCAGGAAGTTCAGAAATGGGAGTGCGAATAACACTTAGATCACCTTTTACTCGAAGTTTAGCTGGAAGCGCTTTTAACGGTGTATCTGTCAGATTTAGGTAACCGCCTAGTTTGATGCCTTTAGGCCAGTTTTCGATCTTACTACCTAGTAGGTTTGCATAGCCTTTTATCTTTGTTCCTGAGCGAATAACTTTGAGTGCGCTGTTAGTTGCTTCCAGACTGCCTTCAACATCAAGCCCTTTAGGCAAGGTTTTGATAGGGGTTTGTGAGATGTTTAAGTTGCCCTTTACCACTAGGCCAGAGGGTAGTTGGGTGTAAGGCTTGTTTCTAAGATCAAGATTGCCGTAATTATCGATGTGACCAAACTTAGAATAGTAATCTAGCTCATATGCCAAAGGAGACGAGCAGAGTAGGATTGAAGTAAGGCATAGGGAAACAAAACGCATAGTCAAAGAGTTAGTTAAATACCGAGATCAACAGGTGCTTATCTTATACTTAAATAAACCTATTATGCATTTTTTGCTCACAGTTTTTGATTCATAACTTAAATATTCAAATTAGAGATACACGTTAAAAGTGCGCTTCTTTACTGAGCTAAGTAACTTCAAGCTTACTAAAATGAGATAAATTAAATGATTGAATGTGAAGCAGACCCAAGTGTAGAGGTGAGAAAAATATCAGTAGATATTTGAATAATATGAGATTCTTCCAAGAACTTCACAAGGGTCCTTGTTAGTATTATTGAGGTTTGAGGGAGATTTTCATGAAGTTAAAAAGTGTATCTATTTTTACCGCTGGTGTTTTTGCAGTACTGCTGTCGGGTTCCGTTTTTGCTAAATCATACAGTACACCAGAAAACAAAGCGCTAATAGTTGCTGACGGTAAGGTAGGTCAGCGTATCTGTTACTACGATGATAAAGCCTACACCACAGGGGCCGTGATTAATGTTGAAGGCGTATTACTGATGTGTACCGCTGAGAACGATTTTGAAACCAATGGCTCGTTAAAGTGGGCCGTGTTCAAAAAAGATAAATAAACGCGCCGAAGTTGTCTGTTTCATTTAGAGCGGTTTAAGATTAAGAGATTGGAAAAATAAAAAGCGAGCATCATGCTCGCTTTTTTCATTAACGCGCGAGTGAGCGAGTTTTTAATTCAAAGATAAGTTTTTCAGCACTTACTTCAAATTTGAATCGAGCCGTCGCTTGGTTAGATTCTTCGGTTATTTCTGAAACATTGTATTCAACATCAGCACATACTGATTTAGCGAGCTCGATGTATTTTTGTAGTTCAGACTCTAGCTCTGTTTTTGTCTGTGCGAAAACCGTTACGTCGGCAACTTCGTCACCTTCTTTGATGATAAAGCCTATCTCGCCAGCACAGCCGCAGGCCTCACATACTTGGTTTTTTTCTAATTCGACACTCATAACGAATCCTCTTGTAAATACTAAGGGTATTCTATCAGGTATTTGATCTGTATCTACAAAAATGACGACTTTTGCGTAAAAAAGGAACAGAGTAGGCACTTGTTAAGTAAGGGTTAAAGATTGGATTACTAAATCATCAAGAACGTTAATGTGATATATATCAACATTTAAAATCAATTAACGAACATAGTGACGAGATTTTGCTCAGTCCAGTTGAACTAATGGTTAATTTATAAGACTATTTCTTGATTGATTATTTTTAATAATTATCATTCTTGGTCTTTGAATAGTTTCGATGAATAATTGGCGCAAGGTTTTGATGAGACTAACTTTTCGCCTTATTTTGAGTAGCATGTATTGACAAAAACATAACTGAAAATTACACATTACGCAGTGTAAAGACGTTATGGTTTGGAACTCGACATGATATTAAATAGTCGCAATACATATACCCAAAGCGCTTTCAAGTGCAGTGCTTAGCAACCTGATTTCTAGGTTTTCGCTAATCGAACCGCATCGGCGAGCCGGGTATAATGCTAAGAATGATTTCATTCTGGCCTCATTTAATAGTGAGTTAGATGGATTTACAAAGAGAAGAGCTTAAAATATGCCAAAGCGTAGTAAAGAAGATACCGAAATCACTATCCAAAAGATCATGGATGCCGTTATTGATCAGCTACTCAGATTAGGTTACGACAAAATGTCGTACACGACGCTAAGCCAGCAGACAGGTATATCGCGTACCGGTATTAGCCATCACTTCCCTAAGAAAACGGACTTCACCGCCGCACTGGATGGCCGTATCTTTAAAATGTTTATTGAACACTTAGAGTTTGATAAAGGATTAAATGCATTTTCACAAAGTTGGATTAAAGCGCTGGAAGATGCTGAGTTCCTCGCGATTTTACGACTGCTATTCCATCACATTGTCACCGCTGAAAATGCGCAAGAATTTGCTGCTAATGGTATTGACCGCTTATACAAAATGGTTGAAAGCCAGTTTGGTGCGGGTGGTGACAAAGAGCTTGAGTGGTTGATTGGTCGTTCATTGATCCAAATGAGCAAGTAATAGCTTTTAAAGCAACAAATTCTGCCAATATAAAAGCAAAGGCCCGCAACTCTCATATTGCGGGCCTTTGTCGTATCAAAGTGTTTTCGAGACGGCTTAGAGGAGATACGCTTTATGCTGCGGCATGCACTTGAGGGAAGTCTAGCGTCGGATGTTTTGTCACAATAGAGCGATAGCCATAAACTTGCTCAATGAGCTCTGACGTTAGTGCATTCCATGGCGTGTCATCACAAACTAGTTTCCCGTTATGCAAGAGTACAAGGCGGTCTGCGTACTGAGAGGCTAGATTCAAGTCATGTAACACCACAACCACCGCAGCGTTCTGTGCTTTTGCCGTTTCACGAGCAATTTTTAACGTGTTGTGTTGATGGGCGAGATCCAACGCTGAGGTAGGTTCATCAAGCATTAAGATTCGTTTTTCGCCAGATTGATGTAGTTGTGTCATCACTCGTGCTAGATGCAGTCGTTGCTTTTCTCCACCAGATAAAGACGGGTACAGGCTTTCTGCTAAATGCAATACGTCGGTTTGTTCCATGTAATGTAAAGCCAGTTTAGTGGTTTCTTTATTGGATAGTGATAGCGGTATTGCCCCCAGCTCTACTACTTCTCTGGCTAGAAATGGGAAGGTTAAGGTGCTGTGCTGCGGGAGCATTGCAATATGTTTGGCGCTTTTTTCAGGCTCCCAATCATGCTTTTGTTTACCGAAGTAGGTGATGTGATGATTCGAAGAGATCTCACCGCATAGAAGCTTGAGCAAAGTACTTTTACCTGCGCCATTGGGGCCGAGTAGGGCGGTCACTTCACCAGCTCGGATATCAATGTTGATGTCATCGAGCACCACACGGTTGCCATACGTCATCGAAATGTTTTTCCCCGATAAAACGATCTGGTTCATTACAAAATCTTCCCTTTTTGCTGGAACAATAAGTAGATGAAAAAGGGCGCGCCAATTAATGCGGTCACGATTCCAACTGGTAATTCAGCTGGTGCCACGGCAACACGAGCAAACATATCTGCGGCAGTAAGAAGCAGTGCTCCCATTAAGGCAGATATTGGTAATAGCGTTCGATGGTCAGGCCCAGCGAGCATGCGCCCTAAGTGAGGAATCACGAGCCCAATAAAGCCAATTGCACCACTGATGCTCACCGTAATACCAACACCCAGTGCAGAAAGTAAAATAAGCTGACGTTTGAGTTTTTGAACCGGAACTCCTAAGTGTCTTGCTTCTGATTCCCCTAACAACAGAGCATTCAGCGCCATCGACTTCTTCTGAAACCAGAGCAATAGGATGACGAGTGTTATAGCAGATAGAGCAATCCCTGACCAATTTGCACCAGCTAATGAGCCCATCGACCAAAGCGTCAAATCTCGCAGCATCTGATCATCTGCGATAAAGTTCATGTAGCCAATCGCAGCACCCGAGAGCGCACTGATGGCAACGCCGGCTAACAACATAATTGTAACTGAGGTACCAAACTTACTTGTGCCGAGTTTATAAACGAGAATAGTCGTTAGTGCACCGCCAAGGAAAGCAAAAAGAGGCAGAGCCGCTAAGTTCATTAGTTGCGGATAGTTTTGGCTAAATTCAGCAAATACAACAATAGCGAATGCACCACCAAGAGCAGCGCCAGCAGACACACCAATGATACCTGGCTCGGCTAATGGGTTACGGAACAAGCCCTGCATAACCACACCACAAATTGCCAAAATGGCGCCGATGAACATACACAAAATGGTGCGAGGCAATCGGATTTCGTTAATGACCAACTGAATGTGAGGAGCGAGATCAGAACTGCCTCCCGTTAGGCTACGCAAACTGTCAGCAAAGCTAATGTTCATTGGGCCAACGGTAATAGAGGCGATAGCAATAAATGCTAAAAATCCACTAAGCACTGATAACGTCGTTGAAAGGGGGATGCGTCTTAACAACATGTCATGTCTCTATGGGTAAAGCAGTGCATTCAAGCGTTTAGCTTCTGCAAGGCTTTTAAGGCCCAAACCACCTACCAGAGCATGGCCATCAATCGTTATGATGTCTTTGTTCTTCCCAGCGGGTGTTGCAGCAAGAAGCGGCATTGCTTTTAAAATTGCATCGGCACCACCCAACGTTTCATAGCTGCGACCACTAACAAGAATCACGTCAGGCTGCATCTCTACCATCGCTTCTGTGGATAGAGGCTTGTAAGACGAGAGTTGTGTAGCGGCTGGGTTTTGTCCGCCGGCGAGTTGAATAATTGCATCGGGTGTCGTTTGTGAGCCCGCAACATTTGCAGGTCGCCCTTCATGGATCAGCAGAAAGAGCACTTTCTTTTTCTTCGCTTGATCAGGTTGGTTTGCATTGAGTGCTTGTACTTGCGCCTGGACATCTTGCTTTAAGCTTTCAGCTTGAGCTTTGCGATCCATAAGGTTCGCAATTTGATCAATACGTTGATAAAGGCCCTCGACATTTGCATCAGTATTAACGATTTCTACATCTACGCCAGCCGATTTCAATTGGCTCAATGTTGTTTTCGGCCCCATCTCATCAGAACCAATGACTTTTGTCGGACGTAAGGCGAGCAACCCCTCCGCTGAAAGACGACGATGGTAGCCCACTTTAGGCAGTTCCATTCCTTTTGGTAATTGACTGGTGACGTCGATAGCAACCAAGCTATCTTTAGCGTCGAGTTCAAGCAAGAGTTCAGTGACGGCGCTGCCTGCGCTAACAACGCGCTCTGAGGATGGCGTTTCATTGGCAAAAAGTTGACTACTCGCAAGTAGGGAAATAGCTGCCGTGACAACAGCATGAATAGTGATGCGTGTGTTCTTCATTTTGAAAGGATCTCTATCTTACTTATTTTTATGATGGCTCTTCAGTGAGTAACTGAGTTGCTTGAATTCCGTTTTCTTGTAAAAAGCCGAGAAGTTGTACTAGCGACTGAATATTCGCGGTTTTTTCTGCTCCAATTACAATCGGTTTATCGCTTGACTTACTCTCTTCTAACAGCGCGAGGGTAAAGTTGTCCCAATCGATATATGTCTTGCCGTTAATAGCCCAGTAAGGCTCGTCTTTAAGAATATTTACCGTGATGGATTGCTTATCGACATCTGCAACAGCCTGAGATTCTGTGCTCGGTAAATTGACGTCTAATGAATCGAGTTTGACCGCTGCGGTTAACATCAGGAAAACCATGACGATAAAAATGATGTCTAACAGCGGTGTTAAATCGGGGGTTAAACCGTTACGACTATTTTCTTGTGGTGTTTTAATCATTTAGTTGCTGCCTCAATCTTCTCAGAAGAGCGCAGTGTTACTTTTGAGTGGTCTGGCGAGACATGCTGTAACGAGATACCTTCAAGCCATAAGTTGACGTAGTTTAAAGTGTGCTCAAGCTTGGCGATTACACGATCCGCCCACAAACCAATGATCTGCGCTCCTGAAATGGCAGGAAGTGCGATAATGAGACCCGCGGCAGTGGTGCGCATAGCAAGACCTAGGCCGTCAGCCAAATCATTCGGAGTGATATTCCCCGTTGAAACCGCGATGCCTTTAAACATGTCAATTAAGCCAAGTACCGTACCAAGCAAGCCAATTAAAGGGCTGATGACGCCAATCAGCGTCAGCAAACGAAGGCCGGAATGCAGCTGATGGCGTTTTTCTTGCAGCCAAATACCTGCGGCATCCTCTCTTAAAGATTTCGAGAAAGAATGATGAGCAAGCAACATCGCAACACCACGGTACAGAAGCGGCCGCTTATTCGACAACTCTTCAGCAAGTGCTTCAAGCTCGCTCCCATTTGTTGGGTCTAATCCTGTGAGCTTTTGGCGAATGGCTCGCTTTCCTACACCAAGGCTAATTAACACATGGAATAATCGCTCGGCGATGATCATCACCGTTAGAGCTGAGCAAATGATCAAAGGCCATGTCATCAGCCCAAATTGAGTTTGTAATTCTTGTAGTTGTTCCATTATCCATCCAACTTAAAACGAACAGGTACTTGTACTCGGTGAGCGACTTTTAGCCCACCTGAAATATGTGGTGTAAATTGCCACTGTTTGATCGCACGAAGTGCTGAGGCATCTAGCGACTCTGTGCCGGAAGACTCAATCAAAACCTGTTTAATCTGGTGACCATTCTCATCTAGCCATATCTCATACAAGGCTACACCCTCAATACCGCGTCTCTGTGCAGATCTTGGGTAACGGGGTTGTGTTGGTTGACTCACAAACGTTGGTTTGTCGACCAAGACAGGCTGAGACGTTGCCCCTTTGGATTGGCTCGCAGGTGCGGATTGTTGAGCTACCGTCTCTTTCTTCACTGGTTCCGTTTTTTTCTTTGGTTTCGCTTCGGGCTGAACCTTTTGCTTTGTTACGGTTTTGGTGGGCTCGACCGCTTTAGGTTTAGATTGTTTAACCGGTTCAGGTTTTTTCTCTACTACCTTCTTCTTAACAGCGTCTTTCTTGACGACCTGTTTTTTTACAATCTTCTTTTCTGGTTCAGGTTGGTCTTGAGGCTGCTGCTCTTTTGGTGGCGCTACATTTTCTGGTGTAGATTTTTCGACAGCGGGAGGAGCAGACACAAGATTTAGACTTACCGAACTTGCTGGGTTTCCAGCCGGCATCGCGAACACCTTTGTCTCTTGAGAAACAAAAAGAAGTGCGGCATGGATGGCAAGGGAAGCACCTCCTGCAATGACATATCTTTGTACGTTCACGGAATATCTCGGGAAACTATGAAAACTTGGGCAGATTATTACTTACAATGGAAATAAGATCAATTATCAATTGCATTATCATTACGCTCAAATTATGATTCTTGCAGAATTTTTAAGATCAGCTTCCATCCCTTACATGATGGGAGTTAAGCGAGTATATATGAGCGTCGATATCGATAAGCTTGATGAATCAGTGTTGGGCAGTGATAGTCCTGATCCATTGCGATTTGCTTTTGTTAAGAAGCATTCTGCACATGCCGGGGGAGCGAGCGTACCTGTGCCCTCGTCTCAACAACAGGCGATTTTTTCGAGTATTACGGCTAACTCAATTAAAGCGACCAATAAGCGCTGTCTTTATATTCATGTTCCGTTTTGTCGCGTTCGTTGCACTTTTTGTAACTTCTTTCAAAATGCTGCAAGTCGCACACTGGTTGATGAGTACTTTGAAGCATTAATGCAGGAGCTTAGAGAGAAAGCGGCATTACCTTGGACACAAAATGGTATTTTTCACGCCGTATATATCGGGGGCGGAACGCCAACGGATTTATCTCCAATACAGGTTCGTGTGTTAGGCCAGGCTATCCGAGACCACTTTCCTTTGGCCGCAGACTGCGAAATCACCTTAGAAGGTCGCATCAATCGTTTTTCTGATGAGTTGTATCAAGGCGCTTTAGACGGTGGGTTTAATCGTTTCTCTTTTGGTGTGCAAAGTTTTAATACACAAGTGCGCCGCAGCGCAAAACGTTTAGATGATAGAGAAGATGTCCTCAAACGGGTGAGCGAGATCGCCAAAGAAGACAAAATTCCGGTCATTATCGATTTACTCTATGGCTTACCTTATCAAACCAAAGAAGTGTTAGAGCAAGATTTAAATGATTTCCTCTCGACTGGCGCACACGGACTGGACTTGTATCAGTTAGTGGTTGGTGGGTCAGCTCCCATGCTCAACCTCGTAGAAAAGGGAAAAATCCCGCCACCTGCGACCACACCAGAAAAAGCGGGAATGTATGAGCTCGGTGTGAACTTTATGGCCAAACACCATATGAAGCAACTGAGTGTGAACCATTGGGCAATCGATAACCGCGAGCGTAGTTTATACAATAGTTTAGCCAAGACTTATGCAGAGGTATTGCCAATTGGCTGTGGTGCTGGAAGTAATATCGGTGGCTACGGGATGATGCAACACCGCACACTAGAGACCTATATTAAAGCGGTCAAAGAAGGTCAAAGCACCATCGCGATGATGATGAAGCAAAGCCCTCTAGAACCACTTTTTTCTGCACTCAAATCTGCGTTTGACCGTGGCATTGTTCAAGCAAATCAACTTCCATCATTTATGGGAGAGGACGCGTTCGGGTTTTTATTGCCTCTATTTAAAGTGTGGCAAGCGAAAGGCTTAGTACAACTACATGAACGTAGCGCAGTCCTTACTCTTGCAGGCAGCTTCTGGGCAGTGTCACTGGCTCAAAGTTGTATTCAGGTACTCACGTCAGAGATGCACGAAACCGTACCGAAAGCATCCAATAATTAATGAAAACAAATTGAACAAAAACGGAAGACACAATGGAATCAATCAAGCAACAAGTTGAAGTATTACTAGAGCAAGAACCACAATTATTGCCAGCTGCGATGGCAGAGCGTCTTGGCATTTCCGAGTTTGAGGTTGTTGCGGCTCTACCTCAGGAAATGGTGGCTATTGCACCAGGAGAGCAAGCGCAAAGCATCCTAGAAAGTTTGGTTGGTTTTGGCCCGGTGACGACCATCGTCCACTCTTTTGGTTCTATCTTTGAAGTTAAAGCGCCGTTTCCAAAAGGAAAAGTGGCGCGTGGCTATTACAATTTAATGGGTAGAGAAGGTGAACTGCACGGCCACCTTAAATTAGATAACGTTAAAAATGTCGCATTAGTCAGTAAACCGTTTATGGGTAGAGAGAGTCACTATTTTGGTTTTTTCTCGGAGTGCGGAAGCAATATTTTCAAGGTTTATTTAGGCCGTAACGAAAAGCGCGAGTTGATTGAAGAACAAGTAACCGCATTTCGCGCCCTACAAGCCGAATTAAAAAAGTAATCACAAACATAATCGAGGCTTAACTCGAATACTAATTAGTAAAGTCAGGTATCAATATGGATCAACAAGTTAAACAAGAGCGTTTGCAAGGTCGTTTAGGGCCAGAGATCAAAGAGTTTCGTCAGGAGCGCCGTACACTTCAGCTTGCAACTGTCGATGCAGAAGGTCGCCCGAATGTAAGCTACGCGCCTTATGTCCAAAACCAGGAAGGTTATTTCGTTCTCATTTCTAAAATCGCTCGTCATGCCCGTAACCTTTTAGAAAATCCAAATGTTTCATTGATGATGATCGAAGATGAAGAGTCTTCAAAGCAGCTGTTTGCTCGTAAGCGCTTAACTTTTGATGCGGTAGCAAATGTAGTTGAGCGAGACACAGAGATGTGGCAACAAGTTGTTGAACAAATGAAAGAGCGTTTTGGTGAGATTATTGATGGTCTAAGCCAGCTAGAGGATTTCGTTTTGTTTAACTTAAAGCCAGAATCGGGGCTATTTGTTAAAGGTTTTGGTCAGGCGTATCAAGTGTCTGGTGATGATTTAGTAGATTTTGTTCACCTTCAAGAAGGTCACAAGAAAGTCGAAAGTGCCTGATTGTAAACCGATCATATGAATGTCGATCATTTGGCATAATGAACGTTTAAAGGGAGTTAGGTTATACTGACTCCCTTTTTTATATTGGAACAAAAGCATGAAACCTGTAAGCAAGGAATTGAGCGAGATTTGCTATCCGTTTATTTACGAGGACAGTCCGGTTTGTGACTTTGAAATTACAGCAGATGAACTTTGTAGTCGTATTGGCCTTGTTCTCGCTATGGAGTTGGACGAGTTTAGCCGCGATATACTGACAAGAATGCAGCCTAATGTTTATCATCTAAATGGTTCGGTTCGCGGAAAATTAGCGATTACAGAGACGGAAGTTGAAGAGTTAAAGGCCGATTATGCTTTGCTCAAGCAACGCATTGATGGTGGCTTCAAAGGCTTTGTTCTACCCGGAGGACACCCGGCAGCCAGTCAATTGCATTTGTGCCGTTGCCAAGCGAAAAAAACGGTACGAGCATTAGTTGCCGTTGAACATACAGGTAAGAAGCAGCCCGCACCTATTTTGTTTCGTTACGCGAACTTATTAGCGAATGTACTTTACAGCCTAGCTTCTTATATTAATCATGCTCACCAAGTCAAAGAGACGGAATTCGTTTCTCGTAGTTACGCGATGCCAAAGAAGTGAGCTGAGAAATTAGCGGATGTGAGCATCAGGGATAGGACAAGTACTGCATTATATTCTCAAATCAACTCGTCCAATAAGAGTTAAGAAGTCATAGCTTTGGCTTCTAGCTCTTTTGCTCCGCGAAGCATCGCTTCGATTAGTTCTCCTGCATTGAATTTCTCAAGTGCCTCATGCGCGCCAACTTGGTGAGCTCTGTCTACACAGATTTCGCTCGATAACGATGTATGTAAAATGCGGTATGAATGGTTCAGAGAGGAATTATTCTGAACTTCAAATGCTAATTCATAACCGTCTAATCCGGGCATTTCAATATCGCTGACCAGAATATCAATTGGGCGATGAGCCGCAGCGTCACTTTTCATCAGTTCCAATGCATCTAAACCATTTTTACAGATTTGATACCCAATATTGATGCTATCGAGTGCGTCACACAGCTGTTTACGAGCGATGGAAGAGTCATCCACCAATAGAATACTGAGTGCTTTTAGGCGTTCTCGCTCAATATCTGTCAGCATTGGGATCTTTGAATTCTCGTACTGCGGATAAATTTTGGAAAGTAGCAGCTCCACATCCAGCATTTGAACAGTTTTGTCCTCGTAGCGAGTAATTCCAGTCACGAAAATATTTTTTCCAGCGCTCGGAGGTGGTGTTTCAATAGCTTTCCAATCGCACTCAATGATCTTCTCTATACTACGAACCATAAACGCAACCACGGTTCGCAAGCAATCTGTCACGATCAAGTAGCAGCTTTTATATTCTTCTTCACTAATAGGACGAAAGCCAACAGCCGCTGACATATCGATCACTGGTACTGTTAAGTTACGTATCGTAACGGTTCCAATGACGTGATGATGCGAGTAAGGGATCTTTGTCGTTGGCATGTACGGGACGATTTCACGGACTTTTAGCGTACCGATAGCGAAACTCTGTTGCAGGGTGAGCTTAAACATCAACATGCCCTGAGATTGATTCGCTTTGCTAACGACTTTTGCCATGAAAATAACCTTATAAACACCACCGAATTGTGTCTAATCTAATATTATCAGACGAAGGCTTCAACCATCGGAGAGACAAATGTGAGCTTTTTAGACAATCTTTTAGAGACATAGTGATTAACTGAGCAAAACTTGTTTGTATTTTAAACTCATTATGTAGACGATTTTATATTCCTCGTGTATTGGGGCCTTTACCGCTGAGCTATTATTAAGAAATGTTTGGTCTGTTAAAAAGGATTGGGTACACTTGCGCGACCAGAATAGTGAGAGATAGAACAATGGCAAATACAGCAGCCGCATTACATATTCTTGTGAAGCACAAAGAGCAAGCGGAAGACATAATCAAGCAACTGAAAAAAGGCGCAAAGTTTCAGACATTAGCGAAGAAGTATTCAACTTGCCCGTCAGGCAAACGCGGTGGTGACCTTGGTGAATTCCGCCGTGGTCAAATGGTACCTCAATTCGACAAAGTGTGCTTTTCTGGCGAAGTGTTAACGCCGCATTTAGTTAAAACCAAGTTCGGTTGGCATGTTGTGAAGGTGCTTTACAGAACATAAGGCTTGGTATCGACCTAAACATTGTCAGATGAAACCCACAAGCATTAAATATCATCTGTACGGTCTCTTTTCACCAATCACTACCGTTATGACATGGCAGATACATTCTGATTTGCCATGCTCCACCAAACGCTAATCTTTCCAAACTAGAAACTCATTTATATGCAGTTAACTTGGCTTTTCTCATAAGTCGTTATCCTATTTCAAGCTTTGGTATGAGAATACGTTTGCTGGTTGTATCAATTATCAATGCTATTCCTTGCTGGCGAACTTTGGTTCATGTTCGGGCGCCATTCGCATATGATAGCGACCTTATAAAAATTAACCCCGTTCATAATTTAAGATGTCCCTGACTCATAAAGACTATTTTAAAATCGCATTTCCTTTCATTGTTTCTACTGTTACCCAACCATTGTTGGGGGCGGTGGACACCGCGGTGATCGGTAAACTCGGTGTGGCTGAGATGATTGGTGGTGTGGCGATCGGCACCGTCATCATGAACACCTTGTATTGGTTGTTTGGCTTTTTCCGCGTAAGTACTACGGGGCAAAGTGCAATCGCATTAGGTAAAAATAGCCCAGAAGATCAAGCGAGCAGCTTATTTCGTCCTTTCGTGCTTTCGCTTTGCCTTGGCTTGATTTTCATTGCGTTGCAGTCCGTGATTTGGATGGGGGCAGAGCTGATTATCTCCCCTGATGCAGTCGTGGCCGAAAACGCGAAGATTTACTTCGATATCATGATCTTTGGTGCACCGTTTGTACTGCTGAACTACACCGTGATTGGTTGGCTGATGGGGCAGGCGAAAGCCAAAGAAACCTTGCTCACGCAAGTGTTTGGTAACGTGCTGAACATCGTGCTGGATATCGTCTTTGTGTTGTACTTCGATATGGGCATTGCTGGTGTTGCGGTGGCGACACTTATCGCGCAAATCTCGACGTTTGTTATTGGTGCGGTACTGGTGCTGAAAACTTGTCGCTTCCCGCTGTTTGATTACATTCAAACAGCAAAAATGACGCGTAAAGATCTCAAAGTTATCGCGTCTTCCAATATGGATCTGTTGCTTCGAACAGTGTGTCTATTGGTGTTCTTCAACATGATGGCGCGTGTGGGCTCTCAGCTAGGCTCTGATGTGCTCGCTGCGAACGCAATCTTGATGCAAGTGACCTTTATCGTCAGCTACATGTTCGACGGTGTGGCGAATGCGTCGAGCGTCTTCGCAGGTAAAGCCGTAGGGCAGAAGAATCCTACATTGCTTGATAACGTGATTAAGCTAAACACGCAATGGACCGCGGCGTTCGTTGTTGTCTTGACCTTGCTGCTGGTGCTGTTCAAACATCAAGTGGTGTCGTTATTTACCACTTTGCCAAACCTTGTTGAGCTGTATCTAGACATGAGCCCTTGGTTATTGGCATTCCCGTTGGTTGCTGGTTTTGGTCTTACGTTTTACGGCATCTTTACCGGTACAGGGACGACGCGACCAGTGCGTAACTCTACCTTTCTAACCATGGTGTTGTTCTTAGTGACCCAATTTATTGCGGTGCAATATTGGGGCAATCACGGTTTGTGGCTGGCATTCACTTTGTTCTACGTTGGGCGTTTTGTCTTCTTGTTCCCATACCTCGGTCAAGTTAAACAAAAGTGTCTTTAATTCACACTGTCACAAACGACCTAATTTAGATGTTCTTAAAACAAGGGTGGAGCCATCTGCCCTTGCTGATAAATCTGAAAAAGGTGATGAAATAACCTTTCCGACTGGTTTCCTTGCTTTAACCCGCATGATATTATCTGTGATGTTATATTATTACATTTAGTTTATGCCGTGATTTCTCAACCAATACTCTCCGTTAATAATCTCAGCCTTACAGACTCAGAACGCACACTCTTCAAAGACATTTCTTTTGAGCTGTTTCAAGGTGAAGTTCTTGCCATTATGGGACCTTCCGGCATTGGTAAATCCATGTTGTCGAAAGCCGTCGCAGGTTTTTTGCCGTCTGATATTTGGGTCGACGGAAGTATCCAGCTTAACAGCAGTGAAGTCGCACAAACTGCCATACTGCAACGTAGTCAACCGCAGCGCCCCGCGGTCATTTTCCAAGATGCACTTAAAGCACTGAATCCATTGGCCTCTGTCGAGCAACAACTGTGTTTGGCATGGACAGGCAACAAAACACGCTTGTCTTCAGCAAACCGAGAAACGGTGACGACCTTGTTGTCTCAACTCGGATTTACGGATCCAAAAGCAGCATTAGCGCAGCATCCAAGCCAGTTATCTGGTGGTCAGCGTCAGCGTATTTGTATTGCGATTGCGTTGCTTGGTAGTGCCAACTTGATCATCGCAGATGAGCCCACCAGTGCGCTCGATCCAATCACCGAAGCGGAGATCCTTGAGTTGTTCCGCAGCAGTGTTCAGCAACGCAACATCAGTGGTTTGTTGATCACGCACGATCTATCTGCGGCTTTGGCGTGTGACAAAGTCTTGGTGATTGCGGACAACACCATGGTGGCTTATGGCGCACCATGGCAAGCCATTCAGCAAAGTTCGCATCCTTTCTGTCAACAACTTGCGCAACTGCTGCCTTAACCTCATCTCTGGAGCCTATTTTGACTAAGCACAACTTGAGCGGGCACATGCAGCCTAAATCGGCGGAAGTTCGCTTTGCGCAAGCCAGTGTTCACTATTACTCCAAATCAAGTTGGTTAGGGGGCAAACCGTTTAAGGCGCTCGAACAATTGGATCTTGCCATTGATACACAGAACATTGCGATTGTTGGTCCTTCTGGTGCGGGTAAATCGACCTTGATTGAGCTTCTATTCGGTCTTCGTAAACCCACATCTGGTGAAGTGTATGTGTGTGGTTATCCGCTATCGCGTAGCTCGGCTAAGCAGCGCCAAGAGTTGTGTCAGCACATTCAATTGATTCCGCAAGAGCCGCAATCGAGCTTGAATCCTTATTACACCGTTCGCCAGATCTTACTGGAGCCTTTGAGCAACATTGGTTTAACGCAAGAACTTAACGAGAAGGTGGAAAAGGTCTTGGCGGATGTCGGTTTGGATCTCACATTGCTGGATCGTAACCCGCAGCAACTATCAGTTGGGCAAGCGCAACGTGTGGCTATCGCCAGAGCTTTAATTGTTGAGCCTTGTGTGTTGGTTGCCGATGAGCCAACCAGCAGCCTAGACCCCGTCAGTCGTAAACAGATTCTCGACTTGTTGGCAGGCATTCAAAAGAGTCGTCAGATGCGCCTGATTTTGGTGACACATGACCTCGATGCGGCACAAACCCTATGCGATGAAATCCTAGTGTTAGACAAAGGACGCGTTGTCGAGCACGGCACGGCACAAAACGTGACAAATAACCCATCACACTTGATCACGAGAGCCTTGATGAGCGCTCAACACAAAAGTAATGAATTCACAAAAACCATTGGAGAGGTTTCTTATGCACCTTAGTACTCCCAAGTTAGCTTTGTCGCTGGCTTTAAGCGCACTGCTGACCGGTTGTTTTGACTCTGGCGAAAGCAAGCCAGAAGCGGAAAAAGCAGCTGCACCGCAAGCAACGGAAATTCGCGTTGCCATGATGCAACCACCACGCACAGGTTTGTCACCACTTTCAGATGACGCGTTCAAACTGTCACGTTGGAGCACGGCAGAAACGCTAGTGAACCTAAACGATCAGTCGGTAGCAGAGCCTATGCTGGCAACAGAGTGGGAACAAGTTGACCCAATGACGTGGCAATTTAAGGTACGTAAAGGCGTGAAATTCCACGATGGTTCTGAGCTTGATGCCAACGCGGTTGTGAACTCTCTACAAAAAGCATTAGATGCCGCACCTAAACCACGCATCTTGGACGGTATCGAATGGCAAGTTCGCGCATTGGACGACTTCACTGTTGAAATCAAAACGACCTTTAACGATCCACTGTTGCCAAGCCGTCTTTCTAGCCCACAGCTAGCGATCCTTTCTGGTGCTGCATATCAAGAAAACGGTCGTGTTGTGCCAATCAAAGCAGGTACGGGCCCATTCGTTCTGACAGAAATCAACGGGACAACCAGCGCAAAACTGAAGCGTTTTGACGGTTACTGGGGTGAAAAAGCAAAAGTAGACAGTATCTTTGCTGAATACGTACCAAACGGTTTTGCTCGTGCTGCAGCACTGCGTACTGGTGAGGCGGATGTAGTGGAAGCCGTTCCTGTTTCGCAAATCGCGATGATGGAATCTTCACAGCTGCACGAAGTCGCAATGCCGCGTACCAACACGCTTTACCTAAACAATAAATCAGATGTGTTTAGCCAGTTCGGTTTGCGTAAAGCAGCGGCTCAAGCGGTTAACCGTGAGCAAATCATCAAAACGGTTTACGAGAACCACGCCGATTCAGCGAAAGGTCTGTTAGGTCCAGCATTGGCATGGGCTCAACCAATTCGTGACGCGAACCCTCGTATGGAAACCATGGAAATGCGCCACGCGAATGGGGAGAAGATCACCATTGGTACGTTTACCGACCGTGCTGAGTTGCCAGAAGTGGCGGTGCTGCTAAAGCAACAACTTGAAGCGGCTGGCTTTGTGGTTGAACTAGACGTTCGTGAATATGCACAAATCGAAAACGATGCACTAGCAGGTAAGTTCGATGCGTTCTTGTTGTCACGTGCAACGGTGCTGGATTCTGGTGACCCAGTGGCGTACATGCAAAGTGACTTTAGCTGTAAAGGTTCTTACAACCTAGGGCAGTTCTGCTCTGAAGAGGTGGACGCAGCATTGAAACACGCTGATCGTCAGCCATTGGGTGAGAAACGCCAACAAGCGATCATCGAAGCAGAAAGCAAAATCCTTGAGCAATACGCTGTGATTCCACTGCTTCACGAGCGTGTAATCCAAGGTGAGAGTGACCGCGTGAAGAACGCACAACGTGATCCACGTGAGCGTCGCCTGATCGACCAGTTTACTGAGGTGAACTAACTCGATGTCGTCTGTTGCCAACATGCGCTCTCGTTGGAGCGCTTGTATGCCTGAATGGTTTACGCGTTTTTTGTCACGCTTCCTGTCACTCGGGGTAGTGGTTGTGCTGGTGGGTTTGATGCCGGATATTGCAGGTATCGACCCAAGCCAATCAATCCTCCGTGCCCGTGCGGGTGCTCAACAATTGCTGACAGCAGAAGCTCTGCAAGCCATTCGAGAAGATCTTCAACTTGACCGCAGCGCTGCTGAGCGACTGTGGGATTGGTTGACGCTTGCCATGCAAGGTGACTTAGGTGTCTCTTGGGTGAGCGGGGCATCCGTCATGGAGAGCGTTCAACAAACCGCAAAAACGTCACTATTACTGATGCTTACAGCGTTAGGCATGGCATTTGTAATGTGCATGGCGAGTGTGCTTTACACCGTGCGTCGTTGGCAACAGAATCGTTTAGACAAGCATCATGACACGCTCAGTTCGGTGTTGGTTTCATTGCCTGAATACGTGATTGCTTCATTGCTGATCATGGTATTTTCCATCTGGTTGGGTTGGTTCCCACCTTATGGTTGGCAAGGCGTGCAAAACCTCTGGTTACCCAGTTTGGCAATGGCATTGCCTGCTGCTGGTTTGTTCGGTCGTTTGCTCAATGACAGCCTCAAGCGTGTATTAGATGAACCTTGGGTGATCACTTGGCTATCGGCGAACGTCAGTAAGTTTCAAATCTTACGCTTTGCCTTGTGGCGTGCCGTTAGTAACTTGATTCCTCAAATCGCAATGACGGTGATTGGTTTAACCGGCGGTGCGGTTGCTGTGGAGCAAGTGTTCTCCATTCCGGGTATCGGACGACTAATCTTAGGCGCAGCGAAATCACAAGATCTGCCGATGCTGCAAGGTGGCTTGTTGGTGTTGCTGGTGTTCTCGATGTTGATCAGCAGTGCGAGCATCTTATTGCAACGCTGGTTACTCGGGCACAGTGTCACAAGTGGCAAGCTGATCAGCAGTCACAGTACGTTCCGTTTTACCCAAAGCACCACCAAACGCATCGTCAGTGCGACAATCTTTGCCTTGCTGATTGGTTGTGCGGGATGGGCGTTAATGCGCGATCCTTACACCATCCAATTTACTCGCCTTGAATCGCCAAGCTTAGCAGCCCCGTTTGGTGCCGATGCGGTCGGGCGAGATCTGCTTGCTCGTGTTGGCGGGGGTATGATGTCGACAATCAAAATGGGCATCATCGCGACGTTCCTAAGTTTGGTGATTGGTTTGCTGCTCGGCTTTGTGACTCGTTATAGCCAAGGCTTAATTGAGATCACCAAAGGTGTGCCATACATTGTGGCGGGTCTGCTGATTGCGGGTCTAACGGGAATGAACCCAAACAGTGCCTTGATTGCGATTGTTATAGTGTCATGGGCACCATTAGCGGCGCACTGTGCGAGCTTGTTGATGGAAGCCAAAGCGCAGCCTTATACGCATCTTGCGCCCATTTGGGGAACCAATCAGTGGAGAGTACTCCGCTACTACTTGTTGCCTTATGTGCTGCCGCCATTGATTCGTCACGCGTTTCTGCGTTTGCCGTACATTACGCTCAGTCTGACGTCTCTGAGTTTTATCGGACTTGGCGTTAAGCCGCCAGAACCTGAGTGGGGCTTATTGATTGCGGAAAACTTGCCTTACATAGAGCGCTCACCATTAGGTGTCTTGCTGCCAATCTCAGGCTTAGTTTTGATGGCAATTGCGGTGAATTTGATTTTTGATGACAAGTGACGAGCAGCGATAAAGCGAAGTGAGCTTCCATATCCAGATGTAATCAGTAATTTGGTAATTTAGAAAACAAAAGGATGTGTTTTCTGCCAGAAAGTACACAGCACGGTCTATGTATATTGGAAGCACCTATAAATTAACGAGTATAAAAGTTACGCGAACTCAGATGTTTAGGTAGTGTTACTCTTTATACACACGTAATCCTTTATCCGTTAACTCTTGAGTGACCACTTCGGATAGGTTTCGATCGGTAATAATTCCGTCCAATTGCTCGATGTCTAATGCATGAAAGCTCGCTATCTGACCGTATTTAGTTGAGTCTGAGATCAGATAATTGGTTTGTGCCGCCTTGATGATTGCTTTTTTAACGAGAACTTTATTTTCATTAGGTGTTGATAAGCCTTTCAAGCTCCAAGATGAAGTCGAAATAAAGGCGATATCAATATTTAGCCCATTCAAGAACTCTGCGACTTTTCCTCCAATGGTGGATTGGTTCTCGCGGTCAATTTTTCCCCCTGTGTGGTAAAGCTCACATTCACTGTGCGTCATAAGGAAAGCAGCAATAGAGAAGTCATTGGTGATCACTAAAAGATCATTACGATTTGCTATTTGATGGGCGATTTCTAGAGAGGTTGTTCCCGCATCCAAGTAAATCGTAGCGTCTTGACCAATTAACGTAGCCGCCAGCTTACCAATTTGAATTTTTTCATCCGCTTGTTGCTCGACCTTCGCATCATGGGAAAGTTCGGAATGTAGAGCTTGAGCGAGTTGCACTCCACCAGAAACAGAAACGACTTTACCTGAGGATTCAAGCTTCACGATATCACGACGAATGGTCATATGTGATACGCCAAGGTGGTCGGTTAAATCTGAAATGCTTAACACTTCTTGATGTGATAACAGGGATAATATGGTTCTTTGACGTTCTGCTGGGATCATAGTTTTACTTCTATATTCTTGTTTTTCAGTATCCTACCAATCTTTTCATTTGTTGTGAATATCTGTGAATTATGTTCTCAACGTTGTAAGAACAGCCTTCGCTTGTGTTAACTGCTCGGATTATCTCTGCCCATAAAGAGGTATATATCACGACATTGTTAATTTGTGTGAAAAAATGTGATTCAAAGCGAGGTCTTAGTATTAATCTTCACATATAATCACATCAACCAAACAAGAATTAACAAAGTTTAATAGACCAGAAGGCATTGTTTTTATGAGTGAAGTTCAATCTGTAGGTGTTATCGGTTTAGGCTCTATGGGAATGGGCGCCGCAAAGTCATGTGTGCGTGCAGGCCTCGATGTCTATGGTTTCGATTTAAATTCTCAAGCGCTTGAAGAGTTAGGTTCATTCGGTGCAAAAGCTGTTTCTACAAATGCAGTTGAGTTTGCAGATAAGCTTGATTCGGTTCTAGTTCTTGTTGTGAACGCAGCTCAAGTTAACACGGTCTTGTTCAAAACCGGTCTTGCTACAGCGCTTAAGCCGAATACGCCAGTAATGGTTTCAGCAACCATCTCAGCAGAAGACGCAAAACAAATTGAAGCGAAATTGGCAGAACACAATCTTGTGATGCTTGATGCACCGGTATCTGGTGGTGCTGCAAAAGCAGAATTAGGTGAGATGACTATTATGGCGTCGGGAGCGCAAAGCACATTTGATGCACTTGAACCAGTACTCAACGCAACGGCAGCTAAAGTCTACAACATCGGTGAAGCGATTGGCCTAGGCGCAACTGTGAAGATTATCCACCAATTGCTAGCAGGTGTTCATATCGCAGCTGGTGCTGAAGCAATGGCATTAGCGGCACGTGCAAACATTCCTCTTGACCTGATGTACGACGTGGTGACGAATGCAGCGGGTAACTCTTGGATGTTTGAGAACCGCATGAAGCATGTAGTTGATGGTGATTACTCCCCTAAATCTATGGTCGACATCTTTGTGAAAGATTTAAACCTCGTATCGGACACAGCAAAAGATCTCAAATTTCCACTTCCTCTATCAAGCACAGCACTAAACATGTTTTTGAGTGCAAGCAATGCTGGTTTTGGCCAGGAGGACGACAGTGCCGTTATCAAGATTTTTGATGGTATTGAGCTTCCAGGTGTAGAAAACAAACAGAAGTAAGCGCACGTAAAACGGAGAAAAAATGATGTTATTAGGCGTTATCGCAGACGACTTTACTGGCGCAACAGACATCGCAGGTTTTCTTGTAGAAAACGGCATGCGCACAGTTCAGCTTAACGGTATTCCAAAAGAAGAGATTGATGTAAACGCAGATGCGGTCGTGATCAGTCTTAAATCTCGCTCCTGTCCTGTAGATGAGGCAATCGAGGATTCAGTAGCTGCGCTTAAGTGGCTGCAAGCAAATGGCTGTCAGCAGTTTTACTTCAAGTACTGCTCAACGTTTGACAGCACAGCAGAAGGTAACATTGGTCCTGTAACGGATGCACTGCTTGCAGAGCTAGGTGAAGCGTTCACCATTGTATGCCCATCATTACCAGTGAATGGTCGCACAGTTTACAACGGCCATCTATTTGTATTCCAAGACTTGCTAAGCGACTCAGGTATGCGTAATCACCCTGTGACACCAATGACTGATTCAAGCCTAGTTCGTATGATGGATGCTCAATCTCAAGGCAAATCTTGCCTGGTAAACTTCCAAATAATTGAACAAGGTCCAAAAGCGGTAATTGAGCGCTTTGAAGAGCTAAAAGTACAAGGCAACCGCTATGCAGTGGTTGATGCATTCAATGCAGAGCATCTTGTCACACTTGGCCAAGCGGCGAAGTCTCTAAAACTGGTAACTGGTGGTTCTGGTTTGGCTGCGGGTATTGCTAAGAACTGGATAGAGAGCCTTGAAGATCAAAGTGATGCGAAGCAAGAGGGGAACCCTAAAAAGGCACCAACCGTTGTGTTATCTGGATCTTGTTCTGTCATGACCAACCAACAGGTCGCTGTTTACAAAGAAAAAGCGCCACACTTTGCTATTGATGTGAAGGCGTGTCTGACGGAAGAAGATTACTCAAATCAAGTGTTTGATTGGGTCATGACCAACATCGAAAGCGAGTTCGCACCACTGGTTTACGCAACCGCAGATGCAGCGGCGTTAAAAGCGATTCAACAAGAGTTTGGCGCGCATGCTTCAAGTCACGCGGTTGAACAGTTCTTTAGCCAACTTGCAGTTAAACTTCAGCAGCACGGTGTGAAAAATTTCATCGTTGCGGGTGGGGAAACCTCAGGGGTTGTAACCCAAAGCCTAGCCGTAAAAGGTTTTCATATCGGTCCTCAAATCGCACCAGGTGTACCTTGGGTGAAGTCACTTGAAGGCGAGCTTTCTTTGGCTCTGAAATCGGGCAACTTCGGCGATGAACACTTCTTTGCCAAAGCACAGTCGTTTTTTGAATAGGTGACGTTGTGATGAATAAAGAATTGATGACAGAACAACAACTGCGAGAGCAAATGGTCACTATGGCTCGCTCTATGTTTGAACGTGGCTATGCGACTGGCGGCGCTGGCAATCTTTCTCTAAAACTGCCTAATGGACACTTTCTGGCAACGCCAACTGGTTCTTCGTTCGGCCGCTTGATTGCTGAAGAGCTTTCGGTTGTAGATATTGATGGCAACCATATCTCTGGTGAAAAGCCATCAAAAGAAGTGGCTTTTCATCTGGCGATTTATCGAAATAACTCAAAGTGTAATGCGATTGTGCATCTGCATTCTACTTACTTGACGGCGCTTTCTTGTCTTGAAGGTCTAGATCGCGAGAATGCCATCAAAGCTTTTACACCTTACTTTGTAATGCGCATTGGCGAACTGCCAGTGATTCCGTACCTGCGCCCGGGCGACCCTCAGATTGCTGAAGAACTTGCGCAACGGGCTAGTGACTACCGAGCTTTCCTCCTGGCGAACCATGGTCCAGTGATCACGGGTACGGACTTTGAAGATGCAGTGGATAACGCAGAAGAGCTAGAAGAGACAGCGAAGCTAGCGTTCATTCTTAAAGATAGCAACATCCGCTACTTAACGGATACTGAGATTCAAGACCTAAAAGGGAGAGGTAAGTAATGGCTAAATTTGCGGCAAATCTGACAATGTTATTCACAGAAGTTCCTTTTCTAGATCGTTTCGAAAAAGCACACCAAGCGGGCTTCAAAGCGGTGGAATACCTTTTTCCATACGCATTCGAAGCGCAAGAACTAGCAAGCAAGATACAGCAGTTTGGTTTTGAGCAAGCGTTATTCAACATGCCTCCAGGTGATTGGGATGCAGGTGAACGAGGTTTTGCAGCTATTCCGGGGCGTGAGGATGAATTTAAAACGAGCGTCGAGACTGCGCTGATGTACGCCAAGGCACTGAACTGTAAAAAGGTTCACGCTATGTCTGGCATTGTTGATTCACGCTTCACTCGTGATCAGCATATTGAAACCTTTATCTCAAACATTCGTTATGCAGCGGATAAGTTTGCCGAACAAGGTGTTGAGCTGATGATTGAGCCACTCAACAATCGCGATGTACCGAACTACTTTGTTGCACATCAACGTGAAGCGGTGGAACTCATCAAACAAGTGGCTCGTCCAAACGTGAAATTGCAGCTCGATCTCTATCACGCACAAGTTATGGACGGTGATCTGAGTACGTTGATTCGCGATGTGGCGCCATACACAGGCCATATTCAAATTGCTTCTGTGCCTGAAAGGCACGAACCATCGGAAGGCGAACTGAATTACCCACACCTATTCAATGTTTTGGATGACTCTGGTTACCAAGGCTGGATCGGTTGTGAATACAACCCAAGGCATAGCACGCAGCTGGGCCTTAGTTGGGTTAAACCATACCTATAACAATTTTAATTTCTATCCATAAATAACTTGAAACCAATTACAAAAACAAAGGGTCGTGACTATGAATATTATCATAACTGGAGGGGCGGGTTTTCTCGGAACCCTACTTGCCAAATCACTACTAAAAGAAAACAAAGCTGAAAGTATTACTATTGTCGACATTCAAAAGTCGCGCTTAGAGGGCATTGATGACCGAGTCGTTTCTTTAGTCATGGATATGACAAAGCGAGAAAATATAGACCAAGTTATTACTGCCGAAACGACACACATTTTTCATTTAGCGGCAATTGTATCGAGCCATGCTGAGCAAGATTTTGATTTAGGCGTAGCTGTAAATCTGACGACCACACAGTTATTGCTTGAGCGTTGCCGTAAAGTAAACCCTAATATTCGTTTTACGTTTGCTTCATCTTTAGCTGTATTTGGTGGTGATCTTCCGGAAACGATTACACCAATAACAGCACTTCATCCTCAGTCATCCTACGGGACGCAAAAAGCTATAGGTGAGTTATTGGTGAACGACTATGCCCGTAAAGGCTTTGTTAAAGCTGTATCCGTACGTTTACCGACTATTTGTATTCGCCCTGGGAAACCAAACCTTGCCGCTAGCTCTTTCGTAAGCGGAATTATTCGTGAGCCTTTGAATGCTCAAGAATCAAATTGTCCTGTAGACCCTACGCTAAAACTTTGGATATCGAGCCCGTCTAGAGTGGTGGACAATATTCAATATGCAGGGCTAATGCCTTATGAGCAGTTAAATAATCTGACCTATAGAACGCTTAATTTACCTGGTATTCAAACTACACCAGCTGAGATGATTCAAACAATGGACACTCTAATGGGTAAACAACTTTCTAATTATATTACCTATGAGCATGATGCGGGTATTGATCGTATTGTGAGTAGTTGGCCACAAAAAATTGATTGTACTAAAGAACTGGAGCTTGGATTTAAAGCAGACAGTAATTTCAAGGATGTATTACAACAATTTATTTCTGTTAACAATATGGAGATTGTCTAATGTTACCAACCTCAGTAATTGGACTAATAGTAGCCGTATCAGTCCTTGTTTTTCTTGTATTACGTACAAAAGTACATGTGTTAATTGCGATGTTAATTGCGGCATGTATCGCAGGTATTATTGGTGGGTTAAGTGTTGACGACACGATTGCGACCGTTAGCAAAGGATTTGGTGGAACATTAGGCGGTATAGGGATTGTCATCGGTCTCGGCGTTATGATGGGGGCTATTTTAGAGGCTTCTGGAGCAGGAGAAAGTATTGCCTATAATTTTATAAAGTGGTTAGGAAAAAAGAAAGAAGAGGCCGCTCTTGCTGTAACTGGCTATATTGTTAGCATCCCAATCTTTGTGGATAGCGCGCTTATCATTCTTTATCCAATAGCGAAGTCTTTGTCAAAAACGTCCAATCGCTCGATTTTAACGCTTACGGTTGCTCTGGCGGGCGGCTTGGTCGTAGCGCATCACGCTATTCCGCCGACTCCAGGGCCTTTGGGAGTTGCTGGTATCTTTGGTGTCGATCTTGCCAGCATGTTAGGTTTTGGTTTGATGATCGCAGCGCCTTGTGTCATGGGTATTGTTTGGTATGCAAGATGGTTAGAAAAGCAGTTTCCTGAATTCATTCCAACCGAACATTTCTCGAAGTCTAGTGAGCAACTGATTAATGATCACAAAGAGTACATTGCAAGTAAAGAAGCGAAAGACCTACCATCTTTAAGTAAATCTATCGCTCCAATTATTATCCCAATTTTACTTATACTTGCGAAATCAGTGATGGGTTTATTAGAGGGGACTTTCGGTTTCGAAGGGCTGACTGCAACAACATTTGGTCAATTTATCGCTTTTATCGGCAGCCCTACTATTGCACTATCAATAGCGACGTTATTAGCGGTTTACACATTGGGTAATAACCTTACCAAAGAAGAAGCGAATGAAAAGATGGAACAAGGAATCTCCACTTGTGGCATCATTTTGTTAGTAACAGGAGCTGGTGGCGCGTTAGGTGCCGTATTGCGTGAAACGGGTGCGGGCGCAGAGATTGCTAACCAAGTTGCAGGGCTTCCTATTTCTGCGGTTATGATTCCATTTATTATTGCGACGTTAGTTCGTATTATTCAGGGCTCTGGTACAGTCTCCATGATAACCGCTGCTTCTATATCTGCCCCAGTTTTAGTGAATATTCCTGACGTTAACCTTTTATTCGCAGCGACGGCAGCTACGATGGGATCTCTATTTGCTGGCTACTTTAATGACTCGCTATTCCATATTGTTAATCGATTAATGGGGGTGACTGAGGTTAAGAAACAACTCATTATTTGGACTATTCCAACAACAATTGCTTGGGCTATTGGTGGTTCATTAGTCATGATTCTTAACTTATTCTTCGGATCTCATGGTTCAATCTTTGATCCTGTGTTACCACTTGCTGTACTTTTGGGGTGTGTTGCATTTACAAAATCTTACAGCGCTAAGCACGTCGAATTACAAGAGGTATAAAGGTTTACTTGTACTCTTCCATAAAGTAAAAATCTATCACAATATGTATTTTTATCAGATAGTTTAGAGTTTTTTAATAATATGAACGGCCCTATGTTTGGGCCGTTTTAGTTCTTATAAATAAACTATTTAACTTGAACCGATATAGGTTCCATTTTCAACTTAATCAATATGAAATGGAATTGTTATTTCCCGCTTAGTAAGCGATTACATATAAAGGATATATTCGAGTGTAACCCTAGTGACTTTACTCTAGCGAAGTAGGGTTACTTTATATAAGAGTCCAGTACTTTTAATACGACTTCCATATCTTTTTCACGTTGAGTTTTGTCTTCCTCAAGTACAACGTGCTCAAGTAAGTGACCTTTAATTACTTCTCGCATCAAACCATTTACTGCTCCCCGAATAGCGGCAATCTGCTGCAACACATCTTGGCATTCATGCTCTTCTTCCAGCATTTTTTTAAGTCCATTCACCTGACCCTGTATTTTACTGACTCGAGTGTTGAGCTTCTTTTGATCTCTGGTTGTATGCGACATGTCTTATCTTCTTTAAGTTACGGGCCGAGTTATTCTAACTGATAATGTAGCACTCAATTTATACTGGGGGGTAGTATTTAATACTAGGGGGGAGTATAGTTTGCGATAAATTAGAATCAACAACAGAGAACAACAATGGATTTTGTCGCGTTACTACAACAAGGTAATGGGTGGTTCTTTATTCCCAGTGCCATTTTGCTTGGCGCTTTGCATGGTTTAGAACCTGGGCACTCTAAAACGATGATGGCGGCGTTCATTGTCGCTGTGAAAGGAACGGTCAAACAAGCCGTGATGCTGGGTTTAGCTGCCACACTTTCTCACACTGCAATTGTATGGTTAATCGCTGTTGGCGGGATGTATATTAGCCAGAAATTCACCGCTGAAGCGGCTGAACCATGGATGCAACTTATCTCTGGGGTCATTATCGTGACAACCGGCGTATGGATGTTTTGGCGGACATGGAGCGATGAGCGAGCTTGGAACAAAGCTCAGGATCATGCTCGCGATTGGACGACGCAAGTTGTGGATACAGGACATGGGCATGTTTCGCTTTCGATTACAGAGGAAGGGGAGCATCACCGTTTCCAGTTGCGAACACTCAGCGGTAAACCTTTAACTGCTGAAGGTATCAAGGTTTCGGTATTGAGTGATGGTTATCAACCTGCTGATATCTATCACTTTATAGAGCGTGATGGATACTTGGAATCGGCGTCTTGCATTGAAGTCTTTAATGGACTTTCTGTCACTTTGATCATCGGGCACCATGATCATACCCATGACTTTGATGTACATTTTCGTCCTGGTTCTCATTTAGAAAGCGAAGATAAGGAATATCAAGATGCTCACGAACGCGCTCACGCTTTAGACATTCAAAAACGCTTTGAGAATCGAGACGTGACGAATGGGCAAATTCTGCTGTTTGGATTAACGGGCGGTTTGATTCCATGCCCTGCTGCGGTAACGGTTTTGCTTATCTGTTTGCAGCTTAAGGCAATGACTCTTGGTGCGACTTTAGTTGTGTCATTCAGTATTGGCTTAGCCTTGACTCTGGTTGCTGTTGGCGTTGTGGCAGCAGTGGGCGTGCAAAAAGCGACATCTAAATGGAGCGGTTTGAATGATGTTGCACGTCGAGCTCCTTACTTATCGGGCGTCTTGATCAGTGCAGTTGGTTTATACATGGGTATGCATGGATACATATCGCTGACGAGTTAAACTCTGTGGTAAAGATTCTTTTTCTTTCTTTTTGCATTGGTAATGGCTTAATGCCTTGGTTTGCCTATTTTTCTGCCGATTTTTGATTGATAATCACTCGATCTGACATCGCTGCCATATCTACAAACCAAGTCATTCTCGCTTCATCAAGCATCTCGTATTACAACCGCTGCGATTGTGGCTCTAATATTCGAATCTGAGATACTAAATGATAAAACGGGAGCACTGACCAAAGCGATCCCGATAGTCAAAACGCTAATTAGAAGTCTTTTCTTTAATGTTCGATACCAATTTGGTCGCATAGTTAAATTTAACTATGCAAACGTTTCCTTTTGCGTACTCGTCCCTTCGCCAAACCTCGTAGAAATGTGACGTTTTGAAGACTTTTTTTCCTTCTGTCTAAAGTAATCGGGAACCAAGCAGATACATAGTTATAAAGTTATGTCTTGCTCTGCCAAACAGACCCAAAATGCAGTTTGGTTGGTTTTGGAGAAGAAAGGCTTAGCGCTCGATTAATGAGCATCAATTGAATTGTATTGAGACAATTATAATGAAAAGAATCATCTTATTAGCAGTCTGCGCCATGTTTGGTATTGCTGTCGTGGCGAGTATGGCATCAACGTACCTAATTTCGAGTCAGAAAATCGATGACATCATCTTAAACAAATCCCAAGTTCAAGCTGAGTTTCTAGCGGGAAATGCGAGTTATATTTTGGAGAACTCAGCCAATCCAATGCAAGATTTACAATCGCTTGTTGAGGGGCTGAAACAACGTTCAGACGTGAGTTATGCCGTTGTAATTGACCGTAACGTAACGGCAGTAGCCCACAGTGATAAGCACAAGCTGAACAAAACCTATAATGATGAATATACTGTTGAAGGCGCGACGAGAGGTGTTCAACAGTACTCAAAGTGGTATGCCGATGTCCAGAAAGTATGGGTGTTTGACATCATGGCACCAATTTATGTAGATGGTCAGTTATACGGTACTTTTGATATTGGTATTCCTATTACCGAAGTGAGCCAAGCGACGAATGGAATTATTACTTACCAGTTGATCTCTATGGTGGCGATCTTCGTTATGTGTGTTTTGATTCTGTCACTTCTGCTAAATAAGCTGATGAGACCGCTTTCTGCGCTTAAAGACGCTCTACAAGACATCTCAAAAGGAGACGGAGACTTAACCGTTCGTTTGCCAGCGAAAGGTAATGACGAAGTCGCGCAAATTTCTTCTGCTTTCAACGTTTTTGTTGGGAAAGTACATGAGATTATTACACAAGTTGTAAATACTGGTGTGGAGCTTAATAGTTCAGCTGTCGCTTTGCGTGGGCAATCTCAGCAAGCGCTCACAAGAGGGCAAGAGCAGAACGAGCAAACCATGCTGGTTGTCACATCCATGAACGAAATGATTGCGACGGTCAATGAAATTGCCTCCAATGCTGCCGGGGCGGCAAATGCTGCGAGTGCAGCAAGTAATGAAGCGCAAGATGGCTACACGACGCTAGAAAGAACCAAAACGGCGATGACTAATCTTGAAAACGAGATGAACAGCACTTCCAACATTATCGTGAGTCTTGCTGAAAATACTCAGTCGATTGGTAGTATTCTAGAGGTGATTAGAGGTATTTCGGAGCAAACCAATCTATTGGCTCTCAATGCGGCTATCGAAGCTGCACGCGCTGGTGATGCCGGCCGAGGTTTTGCAGTCGTAGCTGATGAAGTTCGCAACCTAGCGACTAAAACGGCTCATTCTACCGATGAAATTGACAACATGATTCACCAGCTACAAACTGAAGCTCAAAGTGCGGTGAATTCAATGAGCAATAGTAAGACTCTTATTGAAGAAGGAACGGCAGAAACCGAGTTAGCTCGACAGGCTTTAGAAGCAATAGCTGCACAAGTGACGACTATTTCAGATATCAATACTCAAGTAGCAACCGCAACAGAACAGCAATCAACGGTAGCAAACGAAATTAATATGAACATGGATACCGTCAGCCACTCAGTGAAAAGTGCGCTAACGGCGAGTGAGCAACTAGAAGCATCAAGTCAACAACTCGCGGAGCTATCGCGAACACTCGATCGTCACGTGGGAGCGTTTAGAATCTAAACGCCAACTGACCCTCTTTAATAAAAAGCCAGTAAATGTTAATTGCTGGCTTTTTTATTTGAAAAAATCGAGTCTCAAATCGCTTAGCGGTGTCTGTCCTTTCTAGACGATAAAACAAAATATGATAAATTAGTTGAGTAAAGCTTAGCTAAGCGTTAAGTTTCGCATTTTGCTTTAAATGTTCAACAAACATAGATATTTTCTTAGCTACATGTTTTCTAGACGAGTAAAAGGCGTAAAGCACTAAATCCTCAGGTTCGTACTCTAGAGTGACGATTTCTAGCTCACCATTTTTGATCTCATTTTGGCATGACTCAATTGGCAATATTGCGTACCCAAGCCCTGATAACGCGCCATATCTGGCGAGATGACCGCTGTTTACTTTGAATGAAGATTGCACAGTTTGAGTAATATGGCCCCCAGCAGGGCTTCTGAATACCCATGGTGCACCATTTACTGCGGTAAGCGTCGTGATGCAGGGAACATGACTTAGATCCGTAATTTTGTAAGGGGTGGCGTATTTCTCAATTAGTTGAGGCGCGGCTAAAATGGCACTGGGCCAGCGTTTTATCTCTCTCGCCACCCAGTTACTGTCTGACAAAGTCCCTCTATGAAAACTCAAAATGACATCAAAGCTGTCAATAACATCATCTTTAGGGTTTAGCGTTGTATCGCAAGACAAAGAGATTGACGGGTATTGCGTGCAAAAGGTGACAACCGCTTTGGCGAGTACAGGTGTGTCTGGCATAAGAATTCGCAGTTCCCCTGTTACCGTGTGTGAGTGGCGCGTTACCGTTTCTAGTGCGGCGTTGAGTTGATCCAATAACGGACGAGTGCTGCTATAGAGCTCTTCTCCAGCCTCGGTAGGCGTCATTCGCCTTGTTGTTCTATTGAACAACCTAATGTTTAACTTTTCTTCAAGCAGGGCAATGTGTCGGCTGATATTTGATGTTGGTATATTCAAACACTCAGCGGCTCGCTTAAAGCTGTTGTTCTCATAAACACAGTGAAAACTTTTTAACCAGATTTGGTCAACGTTATCAAACATTTCATTATCCCACTTTATTGGATTATCAAGCCAGCATATCGCACTTTATCCCTGTACTAAGTTACATACAATTTTATTTACAAGTTTAAGCGAACAAACAACGAGATATCGCGCTAGGACGTAATCAATAGTGGTGAATTTATGAGCTGGTTAGAACGGTTATTTGAGAATAAAAATATAATAGGTTCGCGCAAAGCGTCTATCCCTGAGGGCGTTTGGACAAAGTGTCCTGAGTGTGAACAAATACTTTATCGTGCCGCGTTAAAAGAAAATTTGGAAGTATGCCCTAAATGCTCATATCACATGAGAATGGCTGCGCGTCAAAGGTTGATCTCTTTTCTGGACCATGGAACACAACAAGAGTTGGCAAGTGAGTTGGAGCCACAAGATATTTTGGGTTTTAAAGACTTAAAGCGATATAAAGAGCGAATTGCTTTAGCACAGAAAACGACTGGAGAAAAAGATGCGTTGGTGGTGATGGAGGGCAAGTTATTGGGGCTGCCTGTTGTTGCGTGTGCATTCGAATTCTCTTTCATGGCAGGCTCGATGGGCGCAGTGGTTGGCGAGAAGTTTGTCCGAGCAGTTGAAAGCGCAATTAATACAAAATCTGGGTTAGTATGTTTTTCCGCTTGCGGAGGGGCGCGCATGCAAGAGTCTTTGGTGGCACTAATGCAAATGTCAAAAACCAGCGCCGCGTTAAACCACTTATCTGAGCACAGATTACCCTATATCTCAGTATTGACGGACCAAACTTATGGTGGCGTCTCGGCGAGTTTAGCCATGTTAGGAGACATCAATATTGGTGAACCTAAAGCAAGTATTGGCTTTGCGGGAAGACGTGTCATTGAGCAAACGGTACGTGAAAAGTTACCAGACGAGTTTCAGCGAAGT
This sequence comes from Vibrio sp. Vb1018, assembly GCF_033338775.1. Lineage (NCBI taxonomy): Bacteria > Pseudomonadati > Pseudomonadota > Gammaproteobacteria > Vibrionales > Vibrionaceae > Vibrio > Vibrio sp. Vb1018. The sequence goes on along the minus strand of NZ_JAWOTI010000001.1, from coordinate 123,345 downwards.
GAATTTTTACTAGCGCATGGTGCGCTAGATATGATTGTCGATAGACGTGAAATGCGCGATCGCGTTGGCCGCTTACTGGCTAAGTTAACCAACGCGAGGGTGGTCTCAGAATAGGTTGTATTAAAATTAGACTTAGTACTTGCGTTTATTGAGCCGTAATCATTACAAACCGTTCATTTTGCCCCCATCTTGGTTCCGCATTCATTAGGCTGAGATCCAACGCCGTTTGGTATGGGTCAACAGCAAAATGGTTGCTTACTAACCCCCAGAGCATCCAGTTGATTGCGGTTTCATTCTCGGTAAGCTCTTCGAGTGGCGCTTGGAGGAAAAAGTACTCATCTTCGCCATCGTAACCGAGCCGATCATAGATAATGTTGCGTAGCTCTCGATCCAAATCATGTTGGAGGTTGATTGAGTCGTACAGTTGCTCTTCTGTTGGGCCATTCTCATGGTGATAAACATTGCGTTTTGACTCTTTGTGTAAAGTACCTGCGCCAGTTTCAATGCTTACTTTCTTTTGCGAGTGTTGCTCAAGAACTTGAATGATTTCATCCTCTAGTTGATCGAGTTTACTCAGCAAAACTTGATTGTTTATGTCACCAGCGGGGGAGGCCATCGTTTGGAAGGCTTTCACTCTCTCGTAGACTGCTTTCCCGTGAGGAAGGGCTGCAAAACACTGTTCTTGGAGCGCTTCATTGGCTTGCCAAATGCCCGAGTAGAGCTCGTAATCATGTGTATATGGTGGAAGCTCTTCAGTATCTTCCCCTAATAATTCTCGCCAGTGCTTTTGCCACTGTTCTTCTTTTGCGTGTTTTACACGCGCGTATTGCTTAACCCAGCGGTTACGAAGTTTTACCCCAAAAATGGCAAGTCCCCATGGAGCGAGCAAATAAAAATAATAGTGAGAAGAGTTATCCCAAAAGTAACCGTAAACGTAAACACCAAAAGCAAGCACCCAAGTTCCAATAGTACAAGCAATAACCCCGGACATTATTGATGATTGGCGCTTTGTTTCTCTTAATGTATTACCTTCAGAACATAACCAAAAAATGCCGCCAAAAACAAAGGCAAACGTTGTCATGAAGTAGGCAATCCCCGCTCCCCAAAATCCCCAAAGTGACATGTATTATCCCTAGCCAAATATCTGCTTTATTCACTCATCAATGACTGGAGGAGTAAATGTGTTTGATTTAGCGGAGAATTTACCATTAATGCCAACCTTTTGATATGCACTCTATGACTCATTGGGTATGAGTCACAAATAAAAATAGATGGTATCAAGCATCAAAATTTAATTTAGAACCTTTGATTGTCGTGAACTCTATCTGGAAGAGTTAAGGGGGGCGTTTAAGGGCAATTTTCCTCATAAAGTCGTTATTTAGAAAAAGGTAAATTAATGTTTTTATTGATAATTGTGAGTTTTTTTGGAGTGGGATTGCTCCCATTTAATTAGAGTAAAAAACCTATTTTTGGGAGCGGTTTCATAAATTTTATGACACTGATTTCACTGTTTGAGCTGTAAAGAATATAAACCCCCACTCAATGTATGTTAATAATCAATGAGTGTTGTTATGTCTCATATCCGTTTTTTCCCGCGCCATCGTTTGGCGCTTGCTTGTATGCTAGCGAGTGTGTCTGGCTTCTCTTTTGCACAAAATCAGTGTGCTGTTGCTGATTTACAACAATCGCGAGATCTGGCTACTGCCGTTTCTGGTGCTGAGTATGATTGCTACCACGCATGGTTTTCAGCACCTTCAGAAACGCTGAATGATATCTATAGTGAAGCGAGCCTAAGCCGTATCCAAGTCGCGCTGGATCAAGAAATCGCTCGCTATCGTGGTGAAGCAGATCAAGCTCGTATTCTAGAGAACCTAGGCGAATTTATTCGAGCGGCCTACTACGTTCGCTACAACGCTGGTACTGGTACACCTGAGTTTTCGCAAGCGTTGAGTCAGCGTTTTGCTCAGTCGACGAACCTATTCCTAAACAACCCTCATGCTTTGGATCAAGGTCGTGAACAAGTTGGTGTAATGAAGAGCCTGACTTTGATGGTTGATAACGTTAAGCAGTTGCCGCTGACCATGGATAGCATGATGGCCGCGTTGATGCACTTTAATCGTGAAACCGCACAGGACACGCAATGGGTCGATGGTTTAAACAACTTGTTCCGCTCTATGGCAGGCCATGCGGCGAACGATGCGTTCTACCGATACATGGCAAACAATACACACCATATTGATACGTTGGTGAAATTCGCATCTGATAATGCTTGGGCATTAGATACGGATGCAAGCTTTATCGTTTTCAATGCATTACGTGAAACTGGTCGTTTGCTCGCGAGCCCAGATCAGGAGACCAAACGCAAAGCATTGGCAGTAATGCAACAGGTGATGCAGCGTTATCCACTGGGTAGTGAGCATGACAAACTATGGCTTGCTGCCGTTGAAATGATGAGCTACTACGCACCAGAAGGCCTAAATGGTCTGAATATTGAGCAAGCCAAGCAAGATTTAGCTGCACGTGTAATGCCAAATCGTTTTGAATGTCAGGGACCTGCCATTATTCGCTCTGAAGATCTGACCGATGCTCAAGCAGCGAAAGCGTGTGAAGTGCTAGCGGCAAAAGAAGCCGACTTCCATCGAGTTGCGAATACGGGTAATCAACCTGTCGCTGATGATTTGAATGATCGTGTTGAAGTGGCGGTATTCGCGAGTAACGCTAGTTACGTTGATTACTCTTCATTCCTATTTGGTAATACAACGGACAACGGTGGTCAGTACCTAGAAGGTGACCCTTCAAAAGCGGACAATACTGCGCGTTTCGTCGCTTATCGCTACGCGAATGGTGAAGATCTCTCTATCTTGAACCTAGAACATGAATACACGCACTATTTAGATGCACGATTTAACCAATACGGTTCGTTCAGCGATAACTTGGCTCATGGTCATATTGTTTGGTGGCTAGAAGGTTTTGCTGAATACATGCATTACAAGCAAGGTTACCAAGCTGCGATTGAGCTGATTGCAGATGGTAAACTGAGCCTTTCCACTGTGTTTGATACCACGTACTCTCACGATACCAATCGTATCTATCGTTGGGGTTATCTAGCTGTTCGATTCATGTTAGAAAATCATCCACAAGACGTCGAAAGCTTGTTGGCATTGTCGCGCTCTGGCCAGTTCGAACAATGGGCACAGCAGGTGACGTCTTTAGGTCAACAATACGATGCTGAGTTTGAACGTTGGTTGGACACATTAAAAGTGGAACCTGAGCAACCTGATACAGACCCAGAAGAACCAACAGAACCAACAAGCCCTGAAGCAAAAGTGACTGAATTGACGGCGAACCAAAGCCTTCAGCTCAGTGGCGAAGCATACAGCGAAAAACTGTTCTACGTTGATGTTCCAGCCAACACCGTTAACTTCAATGTATCTATTGAGGGTGCGGGTGATGCGGATCTTTACATGAGCTACAACAAAGTCGCGCATTACTATGATTTCGAAATGAGTCAATATGCTGATGGCAGCAATGAAGAGATTGTGTTTGAACCAAAGCAAGATGGTTACGTTAAAGCGGGTCGTTACTACATCAGCTTAACTGGACGTGATAGCTATGACTCAGTGAATCTTGTGGCTGCGTTAGAAGTGGAAGCGCAAACACCGCCAACCCAAGTGCAAGATGATTTAGCACCTGTGGTATTAGAGTCTGGTGAAGCCAAAATGCTTACCGTTCACAAGCAGCGTTATGCAGCAGTTTATGTGCCTGAAGGTGTTGAAGAGGTTCGTGTATGGCTAACGGCTCACTCTCAAACTGGTAATGTCGATCTATACGCGAGTAGGGAACATTGGCCTACAGTAGAGCAGCACGAGTATGCGTCCAACTATGCAGGCAGCAATGAATACCTTGCGATTCCTGTTACTGAAGCAGGGTACGTGTACTTCGCTCTTCAGGCTCCAGAGCAAGGTGATGACGTTGAAATGCTAGTGCACTTCAACTAAACAGGTTCGATTAGCTAAAGTCGAGATAAAACGTCGCTGATACAGCGACGTTTTTGTTTATATCGGACACGATTATAAACAAACAGCGGCGAATGCTAGTTAATCGGCTGATCTATCGAGTTATCAGTTGCCCTTTTTCTAAACGGCTTTAGGTTTGTATTGCAATTTACCGCGCACATAAACTTTTTTAGCGACGCGTTCTGTGACCTAGCTTCTGATTTGTGATTCCCAAATGGATACAATATATATGCACCCCGTGCAATAAAGTGAAAAGGGAAAGACATGAAAACGCTTATTTATGAAACGTTGATTAGCCTTGCTAACCAAGAACCAGAACAACATGCAAGAATCCGACAAAATCTCTATGAACAGTTGGATCTGCCGTTCGATAAGCAGCTGGCTTTGTATTCTTGTGCCCTTGGTCCTGCAAGTTCAGGCAAGTTGGAGAGCAGTCAAGGCATTAACAACGCGGTAGATTGCGCGGTTAAACTGCTTGAAACTCCTGAGCGCTAATTCACTCGTTGTTTTAATCACGGCCCGAACCCCAAGGGCCGTTTTTAACTGCGGTTAAATTGATTTCAACGTTGTTATTACTCTGCTCTTTCCGCTAACACTTCTTTGAATGCAAACATGCCGTTTAATGCCGCGGGAAACCCTGCGTAGACGGACATCTGCAAAATGATCTCTTTAATCTCATCCTCGCTACAGCCTACATTCAGCGCTGCATTTAAGTGCACTTTTAGTTGCGGCGCGCAATTCCCCATTGCCGTTAGCGCGGCGACGGTTGCGATTTCTCTCGATTTTAGGTCTAAGCCCGGGCGAGCATAAATATCGCCAAACGGATACTCAATGGTGTACTGAGCTAAATCTGGACAAATATCTTGTAAGGTTTCGATGACATTATGACCAGCGTCGCCATCAATTTGAGAGAGTAGTTCTAATCCTTTGTTAAAGCGTGATTGTTCCATCGGTATGTTCCTAGTGAATAAACGTAAACACACCTTAATCGTTAGAGTTAACTCTAAGTCAACGAACTTTTCCGCTTTTATACAAGGCAATTTTTTCTTCTAGAGCCGATAAGTGCTTTTTCTGTTGCTCAATGTGGCGTTTGAGGTTTTCTTGGTGTTGTTCTAACAGGGCTTGACGTTGTGGTACAGATTGAGAGCCGACTTCCCTTAATTTGGCATATTCTAGAATCTCTTCAAGTGGCATTGCAGTTTCTTTTAAACGTTTAACAAAGCTTATCCAGTTTAGATCTTTCGAACTATACATTCGATGTCCACTCGCGTTTCTATGGACATGTTTAAGTAAACCGATTTTTTCATAGTATCGAAGTGTATGAGCAGATAGCCCGACGAGGTCAGAAAATTCTTTGATATTCATTATTATCCTCCAAGGTAGAGCATACCCCATAGAGATAAGCTAAGTTTCGCATTTTGAAGTCATTTCGGGACAGATACAAACAGAAATCTTTAGTCTTTTAACGCTAGGTATGGTGATTTACTGGATTTTTGAAACGCGCCAAACGTGATCCACCTGCCAGTTTCGTTTTATTAACAATTGATTACTAAACGGGTTGGCTTGGCTATTTTTATCCTTTGGGCCTATTTTAGGGCGTACGTAGGTCTTATGTTGCATCTTTTTTGATTGATGTTTTTGCCAATAAAAACAATATTTTAGGTTTGTGTTGGGCTGTTTGGGTTGTATGTTGTGTGCCCGTTATTCACTCAGAACGATTTATCGCTGTGCAATGGATGAGTTGCTACGCCTTCGATTTCAGCCTTGAGTTAGTGCTAAAAGGGTGAGTGCCTCTGATGAATAGCTTTTATAATTTCGATTATTGAATTCACTCACAAAAAAATGCAAACAAGTAATCGTGAGTGGAAACGAGCAGGAGAACAACATGAGTGGCTCACAGGAAACACAATCATTCGGTGCAAACGTTATCTTACATGCGTTTGATTGGAAGTATGCTGACATTGCCCAACGAGCAAAAGAAATCCGCGAGCTTGGTTATGGCTCTGTGTTGGTTTCGCCACCAATGAAAAGCGCACACGATGAGCGCTGGTGGCAGCGTTATCAACCACAGGATTATCGTGTTATCGATAATGCCTTGGGTGATACCAAAGATTTTATTCATATGGTTCGTGAACTGGAGCAAGTTGGTGTGTGGGTTTATGCCGACGTAGTGTTTAACCATATGGCAAATGAGGCCCACCTTCGCAGAGACCTTCAGTACCCAAGACAAGAGGTCTTGGAGGAATACCAGAACAACAAACAGAAATATCAGTCGCTAGCGTTGTTTGGCGATCTATCTCAACCACTTTTTGATGAAGAGGACTTTGTTGAAGCATTCGGCATCAAAGACTGGAAAGATAAGTGGCAGGTTCAAAACGGACGTATCACAGGTGGGCCAACCGATCCTGGCTTGCCAACTCTTCGTGTTTGTGACCATGTTGTTGAGCAGCAGCGAGCGTACCTAAAGGCGCTGAAAGCTATTGGTGTGAAAGGTTTTCGTATTGACGCTGCGAAACACATGACGTTAGAGCATCTTAAGCGTGTTTGGACAGACGACATCACGCGGGATGTGCATATATTTGGTGAAATTATTACCGATGGCGGTGCGACGGAAGAAGAGTATCAGCTGTTTCTTGAGCCGTATCTACAGGAAACTCGCCTAGGTGCGTACGATTTCCCTTTGTTCTCAACCATGTTTAAGGCGTTTGCTAAAAAGGGCAGCTTCAAGTCTCTGATTGATCCCTATTGTTTTGGTCAGGCTCTGTCCCCCGGTCGTGCGATTACATTTGCTATCACACATGATATTCCTAACAATGATGTCTTTCTTGATCTCATCATGGACGAGGAAAACGAATGGTTAGCTTATGCCTATATTCTAGGCCGAGATGGTGGTGTGCCGTTGATTTATACCGACTTAAACACCAGCGGTATTAAAGGTAAAAATGGTCAGCCAAGATGGCAAGGTGCATGGAGCGATCCGAGAATGGCAAAAATGATCCAGTTCCATAATATGACGCATGGCGAGCCGATGAGTGTTCTTGAAGGTAACGATGACATGCTCGTACTTAAGCGAGGTGACAAAGGTATTGTGGTGCTTAATAAATCACAGCGTCAACAGTCTTTGACATTAAAAATCGATGGTAATTGGGTTGATTTGATGACAGAACAAATCATTCCAACTGACGGTAAGTTAATCGTACCATCTAAGTCGTCGATGTTACTCGTCGCGAAGTAGAAGATGTACACACCGAGGTTAGCAACTTCGGTGTGTATGTTTTTCATCGTCATTCACGTTCTGCTGAAGTTCAATATAAACTCAAACTCTCTCGTTTTTGCTAGAAATTTATGAGCACTCGTTAACGCAACATTCTGCTTTTAAAAAACCAATTACGTCATCTAAGCACTGATACTCTGCAACACAAAAAAGGGTTCTACCCTCACGGCGCTGGGTGAGAAGACCGGCTGAAGCAAGGCTCGAGATATGATGAGAGAGAGTGGATGCTGGAATGCCAAGCTTTTCTTGTACGCCGCCTACCGCGATACCTTTGTATCCCGCTTTGACGACTTCTTTGTAAATACTTAAACGAGTCGGATGCCCTAACTCTTTTAGTGCTTTAGCAACGGCTTCAAGCTCCATACTGACCTCTAAAGAATGACCACAGTAATTTTGTTTCGATAATAGGGAAAGTCTCGGTAAATGCCAACTATTACGATCTCAGAACAATTTAAATCAGATGAGATTCATGCTGGCTAATGCCTTCATGACAACAATTGTCTGTTCTAATGAGACAGATCAATCTTCATTATTATTTCACGCCACGTTCAAAATCCCTCGTCTACACTCAATGTTGAGTTGTCAGTTGGCAGACCAAGGAGGCGGCCATGATTGCGGTTCATAGAGATTATTGTTTGTCTAACAGTTCGGAGTTACATGCCCACGTTAAAGTCAACCCTGTTGGTAAATTAGAAGTTGAGATTGTTGAACTTCAAGAGCGCCACACCACAGAGTTTGATGATTTGTCTTTTGAGAGTCGTGGGTGTGAAACTCGAATCTGTGGTAAAGAAGACACAACTCCGTGGCAGTTCAATCTTGCAGTTACTGATGCGTTAGAGCTTTCTCATTTAGTGGAAGAAGCAAACGAAGAGTATGAGATTTTAATGAATGATCTTATGTAATATCGAGAAGATCATTTTATCCTGCACGGCGTGTGGCTCTGTACTGAAAAAATAAAAACCTCCCAAGCGGGAGGTTTTTAATATGGAGTGCGTTATCGTTGGATAGGCTCTTCTCTTGGTGGTGTTAGCTCTTGGACGTTATCTTCATTAAAGTCATCGGCGTAACCTTTAGGTGGCGGTGTCCAACCACGTTCTGACCGCGATAGTTTGTCATGACGATCTTTTTGCATCTCTTCCGCCATTTTCTCCTCTAACTGAATAAACAGTTGTCGGAAATTGTTGTCATAGCGTTCACCTTCAGAATCATCCTCCCAAGCTTTGTAAAGTATTTCTGACTTACGTGCTTCAACACGCTTATATGTCGCCTTCTGTTGTTCAACAAAGAAGGGGTGAATGCCAAGGGCTTTCATTGTGTGACCGCCCATCTCCAATGCAGAATGGTAGGTCTCTGATTCAATAATATCAGCCCCCGCTTGACGCAAAAGATAGCCATGTCCACGGTCAAAGGCACGTGCAATCACTGTTACTTTTGGGTACGTGTGCTTAACGTACTTCACCAGTTCTACACTCGATTCTTGGTTATCAATCGCCACAACCAAAGCAGCGGCGTGCTCAATGCCGGCTGTATGTAGCATATCTGGTCGAGTCGCGTCGCCAAAATAGGCGCGAGTGCCAATTTGGCGCATGTTATCGACTTGGTCAGATTGATGGTCAAGTACCACGGTAGTCACGCCGTTTGATACCAATAGGCGATTCACTATTTGTCCAAAGCGGCCGATGCCGGCGATGATCACCGTGCCTGTTTCCTCAATCGTATCGCTTTCGCGTTCATTTGACTGGCTTTCAAAGCGCGGCAGAATCACTCTATCAAACAGAATAAACAAACCTGGTGTCAGGAACATCGAAATCGCAACCACTAACGCAAGAGTTTGTGAGAGTTCAAATGGGATGACGTGGTTTTGCACTGAAAAGCTTAGAAGCACAAAGCCGAATTCACCTGCTTGAGCCAAGCTTAGGGTAAACAGCCAGCGGTTGCTGCCTTTCACTCTAAATATCAGCGCGAGAATAAACAGCACTAAGGCTTTCAATACCATCACGCCAATGGTCAGCGCCATGATCAGCCAGAAATCACCAAATAGAACCGAGAAGTTGATCCCTGCGCCAACGGTAATAAAGAACAGACCTAACAATAGGCCTTTAAATGGTTCGATATTGGATTCTAACTCGTGGCGGAATTCACTGTTCGCCAATACAACGCCAGCCAAGAAGGTTCCTAAGGCAGGAGATAAGCCCACTAAACTCATCAGTGCAGCGATACCAATGACAAGCATGAGTGCAGTTGCGGTAAAGATTTCTCGCAAACCAGAGCTAGCCACATAATTGAGCAGCGGTCGACTTAAAAAGTGTCCACCAACGACGACGATTGCTATCGATGCTGTGATTACGATGCCGTATGCCCAGCCTGGCAACCCCGCAACGAGGCTTAATTCTTCATGGTGCGCTGCGGCTGTTTGTGCTGCGGACTGTGCCTGTTCAATTAATTCAGGTAAGGCCAATAGGGGAATGAACGCCAACATTGGTATCACTGCAATATCTTGAAAAAGCAACACGGAGAAAGCGTTTTGTCCACCTTCCGTCTTCGTTAATCCTTTTTCGCTAAAAGTTTGCAAAACAATCGCAGTAGAAGAGAGGGCGAAGATCAAACCTATGGCTAAGGCTATGGTCCAAGGCTGGTCAAAGTACAAGGCAATACCCATAATCGCTGCGACGGTACCGCCGACTTGCAGACCTCCTAAACCCATTAAGCGATTGCGCATCGCCCACAACATTTTGGGTTCGAGCTCTAAACCAACGAGAAACAGCATCATCACCACGCCAAACTCGGCAAAGTGCTGGATTGTTGTTGTTTCTTCACCGACTAAACCGATAATTGGGCCAATGACCACACCTGCGATGAGATAGCCTAAAACGGACCCAAGTCCCAAACGCTTAGCAAGTGGGACTGCAATTACAGCAGCAATCAAATATACGAAGGCTTGTAAGAATATCCCTGTCATGAAGCCTCCTTAATGAGCTCTGGCAATGCGCTGTTAAGCTTGATTAATGACGCCGCAGCTTCAACATCCAACCTATCTTCGACTAAAGCTGTTAGCAGGCTCTTGTACCGCTCAACATGACGAGGGATTCGCCCTTCTTCATCTGCTGTACGTGCGCCAAACATCGCGAGAGGGGCAATGTAGTTCATGCCGGTCAGTGCGGACATTTGTTCAATAGGCGCAAGCAGTTGACGAATCGTAAAGTGGTTGTAGCCCTCTGCCTTATAAGCTTCTTCTTTGCCCCCCGCAGACAGCACACAAAGCATGGTCTTGCCTTGCAGTGCTGTGCCATCTGTACCGTAAGCAAAGCCATATTCCAAAACCAGATCTTGCCACTCTTTTAAAATCGCAGGCGTTGAATACCAATATAGTGGGAATTGGAAAATCACCACGTCATGCTCACGTAAGCGTTGCTGCTCACGGTCGATATTAATATCGAAACGAGGGTATTCGCCATAGAGATCAACACATGTCACGCCTTCAATTTTTTGAGCTTCTTTGAAAAGTGGAGTATTCACTTCTGAACGATGCTGGGAAGGATGAGCAAAGAGAATGAGTACTTTTTTATTTGCCATAGGGATCCTTGCTATCTAAATAACCATGCCCAGTAGGAGCGCGGGTTGGTTAGAAAATGTAACTCATAATTGATCGCCAAGCTAGTTTGGAAAACTGTTTAAGCTGTTTCAATATCAATAAAAAACCACCAAATAAATTGGTGGTTTTGGGAAGCGTTACGTTTTACTAATCATGAATAGGGACGACTAGAATATCCACCGGTGATTTGTTAATTAAGTGTCTGGAGTAAGAAATAATCTTGCTCCAGAAATCTTGGTGGTGACCACAAATCAGAAGATCCACTTCTTGCTCTTTAATGGTGACCTCTAATTTATCAGCCAAGTCGCCAGTACCTACGAAGAAATGTTTAAGTGGGTAATCCATGTAATCACTAAATGTTTTTAAACATTCCATTGAATGCTCATTCAACGGCCTTTGATCCGGGTTTTCTTTAATGTCTACAAGCTCACGATAGATTTCTCCGTGCGTACCATCAATATGAATAAAGGAGATATCGGAGTCGAGATAGTTTGCCATTGATACCGCTCTGTCGATAAGCACGGTGCTTTCATCTGACAGTTCGAGTGCAACAAGGATATGTTTGTATTTCATAACCACGCCCTTATGTGGATTATCTTTACCCTAAGCATAGTATGGCTTGGATAAAAATTGTGTTGCTAAGATCTCGAAATTGTTCAAAGACTTGTTAAAAAGTTAATGTGATATAACAACTTACTGTGAAACTTTCTTTTTGTTCACATTTGGTTAGAAAGCTTGCTTCTTGAACAAAAAAGCGGCTACACTCTGCGCATCATTTCTCTAGGAGATTACGCCAACATGAAGAACTAAACCTGTTATCCATATTTTTACTTATTTTTTGGATCTGCAGGGTTAGTAGGCGTAGCTCACTTTCCGATATTTCTTTGCAACAAGACGACTTTTTGATTTGACGTATATCGTCGAACTTTACATAGAGCTTAATGCGTTTGTGCAAGCGTTTTGTTGCAATTTCAAATCATAGCTACGGCTGTTGTCCCTGTCATACAGGAGGCAAATTATGCCAGTTTTACAAGCTTTTAATGTTAGCCATCAGTTTGATAATGGCGATACGCTATTCCAGTCTATTTCTTGTTCCATGACTAAACGACGTGTTGGTTTGGTTGGGCGCAATGGCATCGGCAAGTCGCTTTTGGCTTCCATTTTAGCGGGAGAAATTCAGCCTGCCAGCGGTGTTGTGACTGCTCCCTCTTCTTTCATGATGTATTGCCAGCAGCCGTCTGATCTGCTTTCAGGTCAGCAATCGATCGCCCAGTTTCTGGGCAAAGATGCGGTCTTACATGCTTTGAAGCAGATTGAACAAGGTGATGTTTCTGAGCATTGGTTCGAACTGGTTGGCGAACAGTGGGATATTGAACTGAAACTCAAACAGCAGCTCGCTGCGATGGGATTACCGCAAGACCCTGATTTCTCTTGTGCTCGGCTCAGTGGTGGTCAGTTGGCACGTTTGCAGTTATGGCAGTTGTTTGAAAACGAAACGGAGCTTTTGATTCTCGATGAGCCATCCAATCACCTTGATACTGAGGCGAAACAATGGCTGATAGAGTTTATGACGCATTTCAGCGGCGCGATTTTACTCATCAGTCACGATCGTGAGCTGCTGCGAGAGATGGAGGAAATTTGGGAGCTATCGGGCCTAGGTTTACAGGCTTTTGGTGGAAATTACGATGTGTACGCCGAGAAAAAACGCACTGAACTGCAAGCGGTCGAGAGGCTGTTAGCGCAAGTCGATAAACAGAAAAAACGGTTAGCCGAGCAAGCCCAGAAAAATCGCGAAAAAGCAGACCAACGCGCCGCGCAAGGGAACAAACTGCGCAAAGACGGCAGTCAGCCCAAAATTTTGCTTGATGGAAAAAAGGATAGCGCGACCGCCAGCGCTTCAAATCGCAATAAGAATGAGCAACTCAGACAAGCGCATTTACAAGCCAAAGAACAGGCGTTGAAATCGCGACATGAGCAACTCAAGGCGCAAAAGCTTTATCTTACAGATAATCCGAACCGTTCGCGAAAAGTGTTGTCGATACAAGAAGGTATATTACCTTTTGGGAATTCTACGCCTATCACGTTGCAGATTTTTGCGAACGACAAAGTCCATCTCAAAGGGAGAAATGGCTGCGGAAAATCAACCTTGTTAAAGACGTTGCTTGGCGAGTTATCGTTGCAGAGTGGTGAGTTGCAAGTGAATACGCCTTTGTACTATCTCGACCAACATTTTGGTGCAGTGAATCCAAATCTTTCGTTACTTGAGAACGTAATGGAGAGCTGCCAAGAGATGACGGAAAGTGAAGCGAGGACCTTATTGGCCGGGATCGGTTTTCGTCGAGATGCTGTGTTTCGATTGGGGCGCCTACTGAGCGGTGGCGAGAAGATGAAGCTCGCGATGCTGATAGTCAGCAACCAAAATTCTCAGCCTTTGCTGCTGCTTGATGAACCAGATAACCATCTCGACCTCGAGTCAAAAATAATGCTTAGTCAGGCGTTAAATGTATACAAAGGTGGATTTGTTCTGATTAGTCACGACCAAGATTTCGCTTCTGAGTCTGGGGTTTTGCGCCAAATCGAGCTGACTTAGACGAAAGAGAGTAAACGCCATCGTGGCTCTTCAGTATTGTTCCCAAGTTCTACACTTCCACTTACTAGTTTGTAGAACTGGAAGGAAATGAGGGAGTTAGGATGGCTTTCACAACTCGTTTAATGAAATTAGATTCATTTTGTCGATATATAGTAGAGTTCTGATGTATTGCACAAAAAGACAACAGAAAAATAAAAAGGAATTTCATGAAAAAGAACACCCTAGCACTCACAACGGCTCTCGCACTCGGAAGTGTGTTGTCGGTGGCGTATGCAAATGAAGCGGCGCAATCGTCGGTTGAACAGGTAACCCCGAAAACCATCACGTATCCAACCACACAAAAAGTGGATGTTGTCGATGACTACTTTGGTACAAAAGTGAGTGATCCTTATCGCTGGTTGGAAGACGATCTCAGCCCAGAAACCGCAGAATGGGTGAAGGCGCAAAATGCAGTGACGTTTGATTATCTGGCGAAAATCCCTTACCGCGAGCAGATTGAAGAGCGCATTACTAAGCTCATGGATTACGAAAAACAAAGCCAGCCGTTCAAAGAGGGTAAGTTCACTTACTTCTACAAAAATGACGGGTTACAAAACCAAGACGTGCTTTATCGGCAGCTAGGTGATGGTGAAGCAGAAATTTTCCTCGATCCAAATACTTTTAGTGAAGATGGCACCACATCGTTAGCGGGAGTGAGCTTTTCACGAGATGGATCTTTGGTTGCATACAGCATTTCGGAAGGCGGTAGCGATTGGCGCAAAGTCATTGTGTTAGACACAGAAACCAAAAAGCCCGTCGGTGAAACGCTGGTGGATATTAAGTTCAGTGGCATCAGTTGGCTCGGCAATCAAGGCTTCTATTACTCAAGTTATGACAAGCCAAAAGGGAGTGAACTTTCCGCGAAGACAGACCAACACAAGCTCTACTTTCATAAACTAGGGACGAAACAAAGTGAAGACCAATTAATTTTCGGTGGTGTAAAGGACGAAAAGTATCGCTACGTTGGGGGTTACACGTCGGAAGATGAACGCTACTTGTTTATCTCAGCCAGCGTATCGACGTCGGGCAACAAACTGTTCTTCAAAGACCTGAGTAAGCCAAATAGCCCGCTGAAAACCATTTTAGATAACACCAGTTCTGATACTTGGGTGATAGACAACCAAGGCACGAAACTGTACTTGGTTACGAACCTTAATGCACCGAACAAACGCGTCGTGACGGTGGATGCAAGTCAGCCGCAGCCCAAAAACTGGAAAGATTTGATTCCTGAAACAAAGAACGTGTTACGTGTTTCTACCGCGGGTGGCAATTTGTTTGCGAGCTATATTGTTGATGCGATCTCGATGGTGAAGCAATACGACATGAACGGCAAACTCATCCGAGAAATCAAATTGCCTGATATTGGCAGCGCATACGGTTTCTCGGGGAAAAAAGAAGAAACCGAAGTCTACTATTCTTTCACCAACTACAAGATGCCAAGCACTACCTATCGTCTGAACATCAAAGACGGTGATAGCGAGGTGTACTACAAATCTAAAGCGCCATTTGACCCTGTTTTGTATGAATCTCGCCAGGTGTTTTACACCTCAAAAGACGGAACAAAAGTGCCGATGATCATCACCTATAAAAAAGGGACACCGATGGACGGCAGTGCACCAACCATCCTATATGGTTATGGCGGTTTCAACATTAGCCTCACGCCATCTTTTAGTCCGACACGTGCGGCTTGGTTAGAGCTTGGTGGTGTTTACGCGGTAGCGAACATTCGTGGTGGTGGGGAATATGGCAAAGAATGGCACAACGCTGGCATTCAAATGCAAAAGCAAAATGTGTTTGATGACTTTATTGCTGCGGCTGAATTCCTAATTGATGAAAAGGTAACGTCATCAAACAAGTTAGCCATTAACGGTGGATCGAATGGTGGCTTGTTAGTAGGGGCCGTTATGACGCAACGTCCAGAGCTGTTTAAAGTGGCGCTGCCAGCAGTCGGCGTACTGGATATGCTGCGTTACCATACTTTTACCGCAGGTGCTGGTTGGGCGTATGACTACGGCACGGCAGAGCAAAGTAAAGAGATGTTCCAATATCTGAAAAGTTATTCGCCGGTGCACAATGTAAAAGCAGGGGTGGAATACCCAGCAACATTGATTACAACCGGTGATCATGATGACCGTGTTGTTCCTGCTCACTCATACAAATTTGCTGCTGAGTTGCAATCGAAGCAAGCGGGTTCAAATCCGACCTTAATTCGCATCGAAACCAATGCAGGACATGGTGCAGGCACACCAACGCGTAAAATAATTGAGACAAATGCAGATATTTATAGTTTTGCACTGTTCAATATGGGAATAGAGAAACTGCAATAGTGCGAATTGTTTGCGTTTTAGTTATCGAAACGCATCGGCGATTTATCGCTCGATAATAAAAGGGAATCACAGAGAGTGATTCCCTTTTTATTTATTATAGGCCTACTATTCTAATCTGATGCTAGGCTAATCAAACTAAGGTTTTTAAATTATTATAATGTTCTAATTAATCTGAAGAGTGTTGTACGATCGAAATGAAACATTGATCGCGATCACCTAAATCCATTGCACTCTCTATTCATATGGTAAAATTAATTAATCATTTGTTCTAATGATAATTGAATTTTCATAAGTTTTAATATTTCCTTCTTCATTGGTATTACCAAATTTCAAGTTATATAAGATATAAGTAGCGGTGATTGAACTTTTACGATGCTTTATTTTATTTTAATTAAAACGTCGAATGTTTCGTCATTATTGAATTTGCTTTGATAATTTATGTTATCCAAAGCGAGTTGTGTTGCTTGCTATTTATGATGACCTCATGACGTGAATAATTTTATAATCATTAAAATGGATACAGTTTTATGAATTTAGTGAAACCGTCTGTTGCCATTATGGTTGCAGCCCTACAACTCGCGTCTTCTGCCTATGCGCAGACAAACAATAACGAAGAACTACAAGATATGTCTGACCCACTTGCGGTATACACCCAAGCTGGCTTTGGTATTACTGATAAAGGCGCGAACATCAAAATCGGTCAAACTTACCAATCTAGCCAGCCTGGTACCATGGCGATGAACATCATTGAAATGAAAGGCATTGGTGGTGAGCTATTTGGCATTCGCGACAATGACGATCCAATATATGGCAACGTTGATGACAGCATTGACTCTTTCCGACTACGTAATTTCCAAGTAGAAGTCGCAAAAGGTCTAGGCCGTCAATTAGATGTAAACTACGACGTTGATAACGATAAATTAGATGCATCTTATAGCTTTATTCAAGGTCTACCTAAGTTTGGTATGTTGCAGCTATTTCCTTTAGCTGGTGCGGGTGTCACTATTGCTAATGATTTTAGTGGTGATGACAAAGGTTATGAAATTCCAGGTACTTTCACCGTTGTCGGTATGTACTCAAAAATTGAATTAACCGATAAAATCTGGATTAACTACAACCCAATGTATATGCATACATTGTCAGGGTCTAGTCAATATAAAGATACTTATTACGCGGGTGAAGATAATATCTTGGCTCATGAGTTTGCGTTGTCTTATCAAATTAATCCTCGCGCAAATATTCGTTACTTTGCAAACTGGAATGATCACGTTAATTTCGGTGATGGTGATCACCGTATCGAATTTAACTACCAATTCTAACTCCCTCGTTTATTTCCAGAATAGAAAGTGTGTTTATCCATATATTTAAATATTTAGGCTAGGGCACTTTCTAAATAAAGTAGGTTTATCATGAAAGCCAAATATAAATTTGCGTTGGTATCTATTGCTATATCTTCTGCATTACTAACAGGATGCAAAACTGGCGATATCGCAACGAAAACTGCCCAAGCACCCTCTGTTGAAACCGTTACCCTAACCGAAACAAAAATCACTCCTTATCATACTTTTATCGGTCGAACTGAAGCGGTAAATGACGTTGATATTATGCCGCGAGTCGGTGGAGAATTAACCGCGATTTATTTTAAAGATGGCGATATGGTCGAAAAAGGCCAATTGTTGTTTGAAATCGACGACCGTCCTTACAAAGCGGCACTGGCGTATGCAAAAGCGTCGTTGCAAAAAGCAAAAGCGCAACTCGTTCAAACTACGCGTGATGCAGAACGTGTGAAGAAACTCATCAAAGATAAAAGCATCAGTGAGCAGCAATACGATGACGCCATTGCCGCGCAAGCCGCAGCGATTGCTTCGGTAGAAGAGGCGAAGGCGACGCTGGTTTCAGCAAGGCTCGATCTTGAATTTAGCTCTGTGCGTGCTCCTTTCTCTGGTCGCGTGGGTTTCAGCAACTTCCGAGTGGGTGACCGTATTTCGAAAATTCAACTCGTTCCTCTTGTTTCGATCACTCAAGTAGACCCAATTCGCTTTGGCTTTGATGTGGATGAGAAGCTCTACCGCCGCGTAAGAAGTGCGATTGATGTGGCTCATCGTAACGATGATAAACTGGATGTTGATTTAACACTGACGCTTTCAGACGGTTCATTGTATCCGCTTGATGGCAAGATCTACGCCGTTGGTAATAAGATCGATTTAGAAACAGGCTCAATTCGAGCAGAAGCACAATTCGATAACCCAACTTACGCGCTTATGCCGGGTGAATATGGCAACTTGACCATCAAGCTGCGCAACAAAACCATTGATGGTTTGCTTATCCCATCGGTGGCTGTTCAGCAAGACCAAGCGGGTGACTACGTCATGGTGGTTGGTGATGATCACGTGGTGTCTCGTCGTAACGTTGAGCTCGGTCAGACCTACGGTGTGAAACGTGCTGTACTGACTGGTTTGGCGGCTAACGAAAAAGTCATCGTCAATGGTCTACAAAAAGTGCGCCCGGGTGCAACGGTGAAAGACGTTGAGCTACAGAGTGAACAAGGCTGAGTGAGTACTGATGTTAAGTAAATTTTTCATTCACCGGCCGAAGTTTGCTTTGGTGATCTCACTGGCGATGACATTGATGGGTATGATCGCCCTGAAAGTCTTGCCAATTTCTGAGTATCCTCAAATCTCTCCAACGGTAATTACGGTGAGCACCATGTATCCGGGTGCAAACGCGGACGTGGTTAAAAAGACGGTAGCACAACCGATAGAAGCCAAAGTCAACGGCGTTGAAGACATGATTTACATGTCTTCTGTGATTGGTAACGATGGCTCATACACACTGCGTATCTACTTCCGAGTGGGCGCAGATGGCGATATGGCGCAGGTTCGTGTGAACAACTTGGTGGCACAGGCGACGTCATCTCTACCACAAGAAGTAAACCAAATCGGTGTGACGGTTAAGAAGAAATCTTCCGACATGCTGGGCGTTATCACACTGCGTTCTCCGAAACAGTCTCACGACAGTATCTACCTTTCTAACTACGCGGATCTCAATATCGTTGAGCGTCTAAAACGTATCGAAGGTATGAGTGACATTACGCTGCTGGGTAAGAAAGACTACTCAATGCGTATTTGGTTGAACCCAAATAAACTGGCCACCTTGAAGCTTTCTGCTAGCGATGTTATTGGCGCAATTAAAACGCAAAACATCCAAGTGGCGGCGGGTAAGATCGGTGGTATGCCAGCTCCGGGTGATCAGCAATATCAATATGTTTTGCAAACCAAAGGCCGCCTTACTTCTGCGAAAGAGTTTGAGAACATCATCATCCGCGCGAGCAAGAAAGGTTCTTTGATTCGCTTGAAAGATGTGGCTCGTGTGGAAGTTGGCGCACAAGGTTACGAAGCTGATGGTCGTATGAATAACGAACCAGCCGCCGTTCTGGCATTGTACCAGTTGCCGACAGCGAACGCGCTAGACGTGATGGAACGCGTGAAAGAGGCCATGAAAGAGTACGAGAAATCGTTCCCAGATGATTTGGTTTACGACATCGCTTATGACTCTACCGAATACGTAGAGACGTCGATTGATGAAGTGTATGAGACGCTGGTGATTGCGGTACTTCTTGTCACCTTCGTTGTGTACGTTTTCTTGCAGAACTGGCGAGCGACCATCATTCCAACCTTAGCGATTCCGGTTTCCATCATTGCGACGTTCGCAATCATGGGCGTGATGGGCATTACCATTAACACGATCTCGTTGTTTGGCTTGATCCTCGCCATCGGTATCGTGGTGGACGATGCGATCATCGTGGTAGAGAACGTGGAACGGGTTATCCATGAAGAGCATTTAGACCCGATTCCGGCCACTATCCAAGCTATGAAAGAAGTGACGGGGCCAGTATTGGCAACGACGCTTATTTTGTTGGCGGTATTCGTACCGGTTGCGCTATTGCCGGGTATTTCTGGTCGAATGTTCAACCAGTTCGCGGTCACCATCTGTGTGTCGGTGCTGATCTCTGCGATCAACGCATTAACGTTAACGCCAGCGCTTTGTGCGTTGATGTTGAAATCTACTCACTCGCAACCTATTGCGCCTTTGCGTGCGTTTAACCGAGGTTTTGAAGCAATAACGCGCAAATACCAAGGTTTAGTTGGCTTCTTGAGCCGTCGTATTGTGCTGAGTATCGGTGTGTATGGCGCGCTTATTGCGGTGCTGGCGTTTGCGTTCATGACCGTACCTTCCTCTTTCGTACCGAACGAAGATAAAGGCGTGTTCATGGTCGAAATGCGTTTGCCAGACGCAGCAGCATTGCAGCGTACTGCACCATTAATGAAGAAGTACGTTGATGAACTAAAACAGATGGAAGGTGTGGAGAACGTGGTTTCGGTTGCGGGCTTCTCGGTAATTAACATGGCGTCGATTCCAAACTCGGGCATGTTGATCATCAAACTGGATAACTGGAGCAAACGTAAAGACCCTGAGCTACACCAACGCGCATTGATGAATAAAGTTAACCAAATGCTGAACTCAACGCCAGATGCCGCTTCGTTCGTTTTCGCGACGCCGGCAATCAAAGGTATGGGTGCGGTGGATGGTTTCAACCTTGTGCTGCAAGACAACTTGGGCCGTTCTCCACAAGAGTTGGCAAAAACAACCGCTGATTTTGTTGGCCAAATCAATCAACTGCCTGAAGTGGCGCGTGCGTTCTCGATTTTCCGTGCGAATATTCCGCAACGTTACATCGATATTGACCGCGATAAAGCGATTTCGATGGGCGTACCGTTGAATGAAATCTTCAGCACACTGCAAGCACAGTTGGGCGGCGCTTACATTTCTGACTTCAACTTGTTTGGTCGTTCGTACCAAGTGAAAGTGCAAGCAGAAGAGCAATACCGTGACAACATCGACGACATCGACCATCTGTTTGTTCGCTCAAGCTCTGGAAAAATGGTGTCACTGGCAACGCTAGTGAAAGTGAAGCCGATCTTCGGCCCTGATACCTTATCGAACTACAACATGTTCAGTTCTGCAACCGTGAACGGTGCGCCAGCGCCAGGTTACAGCTCGGGTGATGTTGTAAAAGCCATTGAAAAACTGGCTGCGGAATCTTTGCCAAGTGGTTACTCGTACGAGTGGTCAGGCATGACTTACCAAGAGATGAAAGCAGGCAACATGGCGCCAATCGCGTTCGCATTGTCTTTGCTGTTCACCTACTTGTTCTTGGTGGCTCAGTACGAAAGTTGGACTATTCCTGCTGCGGTAATGATGGCGGTTCCAGTCGCGATTCTCGGCGCAATGGGCACGCTACTGCTGGTGGGACAACCGTTCGACTTGTACGTGCAGATTGGTGTGGTCATCTTGATCGGTATGTCCGCCAAAGTGGCGATTCTTATCGTGGAATTTGCCAAAGTTCTGCGAGAAGAAAAGGGCTTATCCATCATTGATTCTGCCAAAGAAGCTGCTCGAATCCGTTTCCGTGCAGTACAGATGACCGCATTCGCCTTCATCTGGGGGGTATTCCCGTTGGTGATTGCATCGGGTGCCGGTGCGGCATCTCGTCACTCACTGGGCTTTGCAGTATTCGGCGGCATGATTCTCTCTACGTTTGTAGGCACGTTACTGACGCCAGTGTTCTTCGTGATGATGCAATCTCTGCGCGAGAAGTTTAAGCGAAAGAAACCCACTGAACTTGAGGTGAGCGAGCAATAACGCTGATTTCAACCGACTGACTCCACAACACCCCCACGCTGTGTACGATTGGCCAATGCCTTTCATTGATATACAACCACCGTCGCAGCGTGGGTTCCCCTAACAATAATAGGTTTTAGCATGAAAAATCTTTCAAAAATCGTCGTAGCGAGCTCTCTACTGACGTGTGCTGCTGCGCAAGCGGGTGGATTATACCTTTACGAAACTACAGCATCGGATATTGGTTTGGCATCCGCTGGTATGGCGGCTCGTGCGCAAGATGCCTCAGTAATGGCTGCAAACCCAGCTGGTCTGGCGAATGTTTCTGGTAAATCTTTCTCTGGTAACCTGATTGGCCTTTACGGTGACGCGCAACTAGACACGATGACTGGCGATGCGGGCAACGTGATTGGTTTTGTTCCTATGGCGTCGGCATTTTACAGCCAACAAGTAAACGACAAATGGACGCTGGGTATTGGTCTGTATGGCAACTACGGCCTTGGCCTCGAGTACGAAGGTCTTTTGGATAATCATTTAGATATTCCTACAGCAACGACGCAAGCCTTAACCATTCAACCTTCCGCTTCTTACCGCATCAATGATCACTGGTCTGTGGGTGCGGCGCTTGGTATTCAGTACGGTATGTATGAAGTGGAAACGAAGGGAGTCTTGAACTTCAATGACGAAGACCAAGATACTCAGGTCAACGGCCGAGTAGGTGTGCTTTATGAGGCAACATCAGGCACGCGTCTTGGTCTGTCTTACTCTTCTGAAGCCGAATTTGAATTCGACAAGAGTAACTCCATTGCTCCACAACAACTGATCTTCAGTGCTTACCACGAAGTGAATGATGACCTAGCGGTGATGTGGAACGTGAACTGGCAAGACTGGAGCGAATACACAACCACGCTGAACGTAGAGACACAAGACACTTACCAAATCGCATTAGGTACTCAGTACAAACTGAATGAAAAAATGATGTGGAATGCAGGTTTTGCATTCGATACCAGCATGTATGAAAGTCAATCAAACGGTGACATTACCGTTCCTACTGGCAAGGCGTACCGCATTGGTACAGGCATTGATTACAAATTGGATTCAGAAAACTCAATTGGTTTCGCGTTGGAAGCGATCTTGATGGAATCGTCGGAAACGCGACGCTTACAAGCTGGCTTTGATGAGCCTGCTCTGTACTTCATGAGCATGAGCTACAACTGGAAAAACTAATCATTCCTAATCGCTAAAACGCCTTCCTTACAGGCCATTCCACCCTAACTACCTGCACTGGATGCTGTCACACCATCTAAGGTAGTTAGGGCGCTTCTGTCACATCCAGTGAGTGATGATTCAAAAAGTCTCTGCGCAGCTAAGTGCGGGTATTCAACATCTCAAAGGACTAAAAAATGAAAAATAAACTAGCGTTAGTGTGTACGACTTTGTTGGTCAGTACGCTGACTCATGGTGCCGAGCATCGAGTAAAAGACAATAAAAACAAGTTGGCGGATGACCCAACAAAAGTCATCACGAAATTTGGCGCCTCATACGCAAACAACTACGATTTTGATGATCAAAACATCTCATTCTCGGGCTCACTTGCGCTTGACCAAGCGCGCAAAATCAACCTGCGTATCAATGATGATGCGAGCGAGTGGCGTATTGGTGGCTCGTGGTTGTTTCCGGTCGGTATCGTGAACTTCAACTTCGGTAAAAATGAATACGTAAACGGCGCGGATCAAACCAACTACAGCGTTGGTACCTTTATGCCGCTAAGTTATTTCGGGATTGAGCCAGCAGGCTTCCAAATTTTCCCAATGGCAGGCTATACGTACAACACTGGTGATGTTCCTGTTTGTGACGGTGCAGAAAGTAGTCTCTGTAGCGAGCCTAACTTTACGGGTACGCCAAGTGCAGAGAATGGCTTCAATATGATGAGCTCTTCAGGCAGTAGCGGTTACGTTGGTGCATTTGCGCTGAAATCGTTTACCAAAGAGCTGACGTTAATCAGCTTCGCAGCAGGCACTTACGGCTCAGAAAACAGTGAAGGAGAGAACTACAAAGGCTTCTTTGGTGGTATTGGTCTTGGTTACCTCGTGAGCAAACGCCACTCTTTTAACGTAATGACGTTTGTCATGGACAACAACACCTATTTGGATGAAGCAGACAAGCGCATCGTATTATCATATCAATATCAATTTGAATAAATAAAAACGCAGCCCAAATAGCTGCGTTTTTACTTTGATAGAATGAACTAGTGAATTGAGTTGTTTTCTTCGATCTTTTTCTGGTATTGGTGTTTTAATATATACATGCGCTTAACATCGCTGTAAGCGCCGTTAATAAAGTATTCTTCTACAAGGTGACCTTCTTCGATAAAGCCGCATTTTTTGTATAAGTGAATAGCGACTTCGTTATCCACTGCGACTAATAAGTAGATTTTACGTAGATTAAGAATTGAGAATGAGTAATCTAACGCACGATTAATCATCTCTGTCGCATAACCTCTGCCTTGATGCTCTGGGGCGATGATTATCTGAAATTCCGCGCTGCGGTGAATGTAGTTAATCTCGATCAGCTCAACTAAGCCAATTACGATGCCGTCTTCATCTTCGACGACAAAACGCCTTTCAGCGTCATCATGTATATGTTTTCGATAAAGTTCTTCGAGCTCGTCATAAGACTCGTAAGGTTCTTCGAACCAGTAGGCCATGATATTTCGGTTGTTATTCAGTTCATGAATAAAGCGCAAATCAGAACGCTCTAATGCACGCATTTTTAGGCCTTTCTTCATCATTTTTCTCCAATGAGGGCGGAGAATACCTCCGCACTTGATGCTAGAAAATATTACCGTATTTCACAAGAATAGCGCATCTTTTTTTGGAAAATATCCTGTGATTTTCAATGTGGAAACTTAGAGTTCACGACAAATATAAATTAATCTTTACGATAAAAAACTCGATTAGGTGCTTTGCCTAATATCGTATTAAATACCGCGCAACGACTTAGTGTCTTAATCTAAACAAACAAGGTATTCAATATGTTTTCAATCGGTGACGTAGTAGTAGCGACTAAAGGTATCGATCTTGGCGAAATGGTTGTTACAGGTTTAAGCAGTGGCGGTTTTTACACACATGTAAAAGCAGGCGAAAAAACACTAACTTACCCAGCTAAAGATCTTAAGAAAGCATAATTAAATTTGCTCACTCTTATTTTTAACTGGCTTAAAGTTCGTACTAGTTATTTTAAGCGGGTTAGAATCGATAAAAGGTAGCGCAATGAGTCGCTACCTTTTTTTATTTTTTCTACCTTTCTTCACCAATATGAAACTCAACGCGATTTCTTCCAGTTTCTTTTGCCTTGTAAAGTGCTAAGTCGGCGCGTTTAACTAATGGTTCAAATGAGTCGTCGAGACGACAGACTTGAGTTACCCCAATACTCGCGGTGAAGCTCATATCACAACCTGAATGTTGAACGGTCGTCGTTTCTAGTGCATTACGAATTGTTTCTAATGTGTCTAGAGCTTGCTGTGATGAGCGACTTCTTAATACGATGGCAAACTCTTCACCGCCAACTCTGGCAAGTAAGTCACAATCAAGTAGATGACTTTTAATAGTATTGACTGCATGGATCAGTGATTTATCGCCTGCGTCATGACCAAATCGGTCATTGAGGCTTTTAAAATTGTCGAGATCTAAAATAGCAACATGGAAGTCAATGCCCAGGGTTCGGTATTCATTTAGGCGGCTTTCGATTTGTCGCATGAACTCTCTGCGGTTTGGAATACCTGTTAGATCATCCGTCGTGGCGAGGTGTTCCATTTTCATAATCTGTATATGAAGGGCAATGTTTAAAGCAATCCAATTAGCGATGCACTGAAGCTGTGCCGCTTGTTCGTTTGTGTAAATGTGCGTTTGATGATGCGCAACATTAAGCGTTCCTAGGCAGACTTTACCGTGCATTAAAGGCGCGTCCATACACGTACCCATACCATTGGATGCGAGCATCACACAATCGATCTCATCAGATTGCGTAACATCGTCGCAGATCATCAGTTGTTGCTTTTTGAACACTCGGCCAACAAACGCTTGATGAATGGGCACTAAAAATTCAGCGGGAATCGCTTTACTACCAGAGAAAGAGTAGACCTTTAAATGATCATTGTTTTCATAAAGTGTGATACTCGCACGGTCAGAATTAAATATACGATTTATCCATTCTGCCACCGTATCAAGTACTTGCTGTAGTGTTTCCGATTGAGCTAAAAAGTGAACAAACCCTATCGGCATACATATCGGACTTTCCATGTTTTGCATCGATAAGTCATCAGGGTTAAAAGTTCTTTCAAGTCTCAATAGACATCTCCTTGGCAATGTTGCAAATACCAACAATAAATTACGTGAAGCTATTTTGTAGAAAATGTGCTTCTTGGTAAAAGTATGGTTCAATTATCGCCGTTTGTGTGCATTTGGTTGCTTAATGTGGGCGTTAACTCACCCTAAATAAGTAAATCTTATACCTATTTATAAGTAAGTCATTACTCAATAAGTGGTGTTTTTAAGATGGAAGTACAGAATGAGCCCTTCTGGAATAGAAGGGCTAGAAAAGGATACAAATAGGGTCAGGTGAGTGGTGACTTAATTGTCTTTGTACTTTTGTAAAATCAACTGACTTATCTGCGCAACGAGTTGGTCCCTAGCTTGAAGTGAGAGCTCGGTTTCTGTGACATAAATACTAATGTAAACAGGTCGATGATTTTCCTTCCATATAATCGCGTTAATGCCACGCGAACCATGACCTCCCGCACCAGAACGGTCTGCAATAGACCAACCTGTTGGTAATACAGAACGCATTAACGAGTCTGAAACTTTGTTGTCCTGCATCCAGATTTTTAATTGTACACGAGACTCATAAGACAACGTTTCGCCTTCGACCAAAGTTCGAAGAGTGTTTAGTATGGCGTTAGGTGTGGTTGTGTCGCGGCTGTCGCCTGGTGTGGCTTCGTTCAAGCGAGGTTCTATTCTGTCTAGGCGCGTTGCTTTATCTCCAATTGTTCGCAGAAACATTGTTACGGCCTTAGGGCCGCCAATTTCATTTAATACTAAGTTGGCTGCGGTATTATCACTCATTAACATAGCGGCTTCACACGCGTGCTCTATGCGTGTGTTTTGGCCTGCGAGCTTATCCATCACTGGAGACCATACAACAATACTGCGCTCATCGACTTTTGCGGTCGCATTTTTACTTAGCTTACCGCTGTCCATATCACTTAGCATTTTGGCACAAGCTAGGGTTTTGAATGTGCTCATGAGTGGGAAGCGTTCATCGCCGCGGTAATCCCAACGCTCGTCTGCTTGGGTATCCCAAACTGACACCCCAATTCTGCTTGAGGTTTGTTGCTCGAGGAGAGAAATGTCCTCATTCAGTTGGGACGCGTAACTTAGGGTTGAGCAAACCATTAGCCCAGCCAACAAAAATAACTTTTTCATGGATCGTGTTCTTCAATTTTAGTTTTAGTTCGCACGGTAGCGATGTCACGTAAACTATAACGAGCCAATACTCTAAACACTGTTAAATCTATGTCTATTTTATGTAGGATTCTTTGCAATACGCTAATACGGTCTCAATATGAGGAGAAGAGTGTTGCTATCAAGGCCCGTAGTTTGGCTTATATATTACGTCGGTGATTCGGTCACAAAAATATCTTAGCGAGAGACACTGGCTCAGAATTTCTTATCATGAGCTAACGAATAGTTTGATCCAGAAATAAAAGGAGCTGAATCATCAGCTCCTTTGTCTATTTGGATAATTACTTACAGTTCAATCTTTTTAACCATGCCCGATTCTGCATGGCCCGGAATGTTGCACGCGAACTCAACCTTGTTGTCACCGTGGAAGTGCCACAGTAATTGCTTCGCTTTACCTGGTTCCACCGTAACTGCGTTGCCTGAGTCATGCATGTGATCGCCGCTCATTGTCTTCATCATTTCACGATGTTCTAGCTGCTCTTTAGCCGAACCAATCGTAAACTCGTGGTTGATCTTACCGGTGTTCATGACTACAAACTGCACCACATCGTTTGGCTCAATCTTAACGTCTTTCTTGAACTTGATGGTCATGTCATCACCCAAGATAACGTGTACCACCTTGTCTGGCTTTGCCCCTTTTGCTGGCATACCAACAGTCGACATGCCCGGCATATCCATCATGTTTGAATGGTCCATTTTACTGTGGTCCATCTTCATGCTGCCGTGGTCCATATTTTCATGCTTCATGTTGCTATGATCCATGTTTGCGTGGTCCATGTTTGAATGATCCATTTGCGCAAACACAGTCGTTGTTGTTAGAGCTAGAGCAAGAGTGATTAGTGTCTTTTTCATTTTCATATCCTTGTTTTAATTCATTAATAACTTGGTTGCTTCCCCTCAAAACGACATGTTTGAGGGGAAGGTAGGGATTAAGCGTTGTTGTTTACATCACTAGCTTGTGTGCCAGCTTGGTGATTAGTTGCATTGCTTTGGCGCAACTCGCGTTGTTTCCACAGCTTGAAGATGGCTGGAAGTACCAACAGTGTCAGCAGCAGTGCCGATGCCATACCGCCAATCATTGGCGCGGCGATACGTTGCATTACTTCTGATCCTGTACCTTTGCCGTACATGATCGGAATCAGACCAATAATGACCGTCAGTACCGTCATCATTACTGGGCGAACACGAAGGCCTGCACCTTCACGAATGGCATCAGTTAGGTCTTTCGCTTCAAGCTTCTGTTGGCTCTCTTCCGCATCCAGCTTTTTGTAGTGCCACGCTTGGTTGAGGTAGACGAGCATGATGACCCCAATTTCAACCGCGACGCCTGCTAGGGCAATAAAGCCGACCCCAACGGCAATCGAGAAGTTGTAGTTGAGGATATGCATGAGCCACAAACCACCAACCATAGCGAGTGGTAGCGTAAGCATGATGATCATCACTTCGCCAACGCGACGGAAGCTGAAGTAAAGCAGCAGCATAATGATGGCGATGGTGATTGGTACCACGACGCTCAAGCGGTCTTTCGCACGCTCCATGTATTCGTATTGACCAGACAAAGCCAGTGAGTAACCCGCAGGAAGTTCCAATTGATCAGCAACAACCTGTTGCGCTTCTACGACGTAAGAGCCAAGGTCACGACCATCGATGTCGACAAATACCCAGCCGTTTGGACGTGCGTTTTCCGTCTTGATCATTGGAGGACCGTCTTCGTAACGAATGTCCGCTACGTCAGCCAGCGCAATACGAGCGCCATTTGGTGTCACCAATGGTAGGTTTTGCAGTTTAACCACTGAATCTCGGTAGTCTTGTGGGTAACGAACGTTGATTGGGTAACGCTCCAAGCCTTCGATGGTTTCACCCACATTCATGCCGCCCACCGCAGTAGAGATCACCTGCTGAACGTCTTTGATGCTCAAGCCATAACGCGCTGCGGCACGACGTTTAATGTCGATCGTGACATAACGACCACCTGCTACACGTTCTGCGTAAACCGATGCTGTACCCTGAACGCCATTAAGAATTGGTTCCAACTGAGAACCGATCTTCTCAATCATTTTCAGATCAGGTCCGGCGATCTTGATACCGATAGGGGTTTTAATGCCCGTTGCCAGCATGTCGATACGCGTTTTGATCGGCATTACCCAAGCGTTAGTAAGACCAGGGAACTGAACCAGTTTGTCGAACTCTTTGCGTAGTGACTCGGTTGTAACCCCTTCACGCCATTGATCGCGTGGCTTCAACTGAATCACGGTTTCAATCATGGTGAGTGGCGCTGGATCGGTTGCGGTCTCAGCTCGGCCAATCTTGCCCCATACGGTTTTCACTTCTGGAACGGTTTTGATCAGCTTGTTGGTTTGTTGTAGAAGCTCGCGCGCTTTACCAATTGAGATACCCGGATAGGTCGTTGGCATGTACATCAAGTCGCCTTCATCCAGCGGCGGGATGAACTCGCTACCCAGTTTACTGGTTGGGTAGTAAGCCGATGCCATTAGACCTAATGCGATAACAATCATGGTCTTAGGGTATTTTAAGCTGGTGTTCAACAGCGGGCGGTACAGCGCGACCAAGCCACGGTTAACTGGGTTTTTGTGTTCCGGTAACACCTTACCGCGAATTAAGTAGCCCATAAGTACAGGCACGAGCGTGATTGCCAAACCTGCTGCCGCTGCCATGGCGTACGTCTTAGTGAACGCAAGCGGCGAGAACATCTTGCCTTCTTGGCCTTCCAAGGCGAACACCGGTACGAAGCTAAGAGTAATGATCAGCAACGAGAAGAACAGCGGTGCGCCAACCTCTTCTGCGGCTTTGCCAATCACTTGCCAGCGGTTTTTATCGGTCAGTGGCGTTCGTTCAATGTGCTTATGAACGTTTTCAATCATCACGATTGCACCATCCACCATGGCACCGATGGCAATTGCGATACCACCAAGGGACATGATGTTGGCGTTGATGCCTTGCCAATGCATCACGATAAACGCACTAAGAATACCGACCGGTAGGCTCAGAGCGATAACCAATGAAGAACGAATGTGGAACAGGAACAACGCACACACAATCGCAACAACGATGAACTCTTCTGCAAGCTTCTTCCATAGGTTTTCTACCGCTGAATCGATAAGGGTAGAGCGGTCGTAGGTTGCAACAATTTCCACGCCTTCTGGCAGGCTGCGTTGTAGGTCTGCGAGTTTGTCTTTGACTTTCGCAATCACTTCACTGGCGTTTTCACCAAAGCGCATCACGATAACGCCACCGACCGCTTCACCTTCGCCATTCAGCTCTGAGATACCACGGCGCATTTGTGGACCAAGGTTAATGTCTGCGATGTCCCCTAGTAGCAACGGCGTGCCTTTCTCAGTGACTTTGAGAGGCAGTGACTTGATGTCTTCAATGCTGGTTAGGTAACCCGTGGTACGAACCATGTGCTCTGCTTCAGCCACTTCGATAACAGACGCGCCGGTTTCTTGGTTACCGTTTTGGATTGCCATGTTCACTTGTTGCAGAGTGAGGTTGTAAGCACGCAGCTTGGCAGGATCAATCTGCACTTGATACTGCTTCACCATACCGCCGACGGTAGCGACTTCAGAAACGCCATCAACGGTTTGCAATTCGTACTTCAAGAACCAGTCTTGCAGGCTGCGAAGATCCGCCAAATCATGCTTGCCAGTTTTGTCTTGTAATACGTAGCTGTAAACCCAGCCCACGCCCGTTGCATCAGGACCTAGGGTTGGTTTTGCGTTCGGTGGCAGCTTTGGTGCTACTTGGCTTAAGTACTCCAACACGCGTGAACGTGCCCAGTACATGTCGGTATCATCGTTGAAAATGATATAAACGTAAGAGTCACCAAAGAAAGAGTAGCCACGAACCGTCTCAGCACCCGGCACGGCAAGCATGGCGGTGGTGAGTGGGTAAGTAACTTGATCCTCGACGACTTGAGGAGCTTGACCCGGATAGCTTGTCTTGATGATCACTTGCACATCAGAAAGATCCGGAATCGCATCAACAGACGTATTCTTTACACTGTAAAGTCCGCCTAACACAAGGGCTAAGGTCGCGACCAACACTAGGAATCGGTTGCTCAGTGACCAACGAATAATAGCATTGATCATAATTAACCCTCGACGGCTGTTGTTGCAGGAACTAGCTGTTTAAGAACGTAGTCAGATCCTTGTTTTTCAACTAGAAACCGAACTTTCTGTCCTTCTTCAAAACCCGATAGATCAACGTCTTCACCCACAGAGAAGTTCATCTCACCTGCATCCCAGTTCCATTCTGCAACCGGTAGGTGGTTTAAGGTGATCATGCCAAAATCAGCCATCAGCATGCTAATGTCACCAGTTAGCCAAACTTCTGCGGCAATGACGCTGTTGTCTGCCTTATAGTCAACGATTTGGTACTGACCGGACTCCGTCTTTTGCATTTCAAATTCGATAGCCTGACCTTTTTTCAAGTCACCCATCTCAACGCCATCTGCGAAAGTGAAGTTCATTACCATGCCCGGCCAATCCCATTCTGGTACGGGTTGGTGGTTGATGGTCAGCATTCGGTGATCTTTCATCACATCCGTGATCTCACCTTTAGCCCATGCCGTTTCTACTGCCGCTTCTACACCATTGATGCGAGACAGATCCGCCGACTGGCTTGATTCAGAATCGAGCATGAAGTGAGATGAAGTAACGATCTTGTCGCCTTGCTTAAGCCCTTGTAATACTTCGATTTGTTCTCCAGCTTCGCGGCCAACTTCAATTCGAGCAGAACGGTATTTGCCATCACCTTCCGCCAGAACAACGCGAGTCATACCGCCAGAGCGAATAACAGATGATTTAGGAATCGTTAATACTGCGTCGTCAGTAACAGGCTGCAAGGCAATATTGGCGAACATGTTTGGCTTCAATGCGCCATCTGGGTTAGGGAATTTAAGGCGCACACGCAACGTACGTGTTTTCGGATCAAGGATTGGGTACACGTAATCGACAACACCTTGCCATTCATTGCCCGGAATCGCGTCAAGGGTCATCGTGGCTTGAGAACCCGCTTTCATCCAGTGCGCTTGACGCTCAAAGACTTCAGCATCAACCCAAACATTGTCCAAAGGACCTGCACTGATCACCGCTTGAGCAGGGGACAAATAGCCACCTTCACGCACGTTTAAGCTCGCGATAACACCATCAGCAGGCGCTTTGACTTCAATGGTTTGCGATGCTTTACCACTACGAGTAATGGATTGGATTTGAGCGCGGTCAACACCAAGCGTTACCAAGCGTTCGGTCGCGCCTTTTACCAGACCTTTGCGGCCAGTGCGGTACGCATTCAGCAATTCTTCTTGTGCTTTAACCAGTTCTGGAGAGTAGAGCGTGAAAAGCACATCGCCTTTCTTCACTTTCTCACCCACGGCATTGATGTAGAGTTTTTCTACCCAACCCGCCACACGAACGTTGGTTTGCCATAACAGACTTTCATCAAAGGCAATATAGCCAACCGTTTCGATGCGTGGTGATAGCTGTTGTAGTGTCGCGTTTGCGGTTTTAACCCCGAGGTTGTTCTCTACTGAAGGGTCAATAGTCACTGTACCCGGTGCGTCTTGTTCACCGGATAGGTCTTCTGCGTAAACAGGAATCAAATCCATGCCCATTGGGGACTTACCCGGCTTGTCGCGTTTGTAATTCGGATCCATTGGGGCAACCCAGTAAAGCGGATCATTAGAGCTTGCAGCAGATTCGCCACCCATCGCACTCATGTCGTGAGTCGAGCCCGTAAGAAAATGATTAGCACCAAACCCTAAAGCACCACCAACAATCAGCGCGATGGTTGCAATTTTTAATTTTTTCATTGTTTTACCTTATTTTCCCCTTCACATTTGACGCTACAGCGTTGTTACCTACTCTCGTTCGCCCAAATCACATAGAGGATCTATGCTCATGGGATTCTCTCGTTTGCCGCCTAGCTGTAGCCCCAACTGTCTTGGGGAATCACAAATTAATATGTCGAAATAGAGCGAGCTTCCGGTGAAGCCACTTGATAGTCGAAACCACCGAGTAGGGTGGCTAAATTGCTGTTTGCGATGTTGAGATCGGTCAGCAGACGTTGTTGCTCTAATTGCAGAGCCAACTCGTCAGTCGTGGCAGAAATCACATCGTTAAACTGAGCTGTGTTGTTTTGATAACCCCGCTCAACGGCTTGAATGCGCGCTTTCGCTTGAGGCAATAAGGTGGATTGATAACGTTCTAAGCGTTGGGTTAAGTTGCCGCGATCAACCAGCAAAGTGTTCACCTTGGCATTCATCTGCGTTAGTAAGGTGTCTTTTTGCGATTGTGCCGCGCCAACTTGGTATTGAGCGGCCGCGAGATTGCGATCTTGGCGGTCACCCGTAAACAACGGAATGTCCATGGTGAGGTAAGCGCTGACCAAGTCTGATGCGGGTTCACCCATCATGTTGTCGGCTTGGCGGTAGGCGTACATTACTTCGACGCCAAACTGCGGGTTGTAGGCTTGCTCAGCAATTTCCACCTGAGTTTTATTGGCAGAAATGCTGACGTCGGCCATCTTAACCATCGGGTGTTGGCTGAGTTGCTGATAATGCTTGGTGGAACCCTGACTGGCGGCAAGTTTGCTGTTCAGTGTGTCCCAATTAAGTTGATTGCTCGCATGCAGGGCCTGTTCATTCGCCAACCAATCTGACCCCAACCATTCGGAGAGTTGAGAGATAAGACGACGTTGCATTTGTGCATTGGCCTGCAGTTTCTCATCCAACTTGCTGACTTGAAGTTGGGCGTTAAGCAGATCTTGCGCTTCGCTCTTACCAATCGAGTAGTTGGTTTGAATAAAGCTTTCCATCTCCTTCATCAACTTGCGGTTCTCAAGCATGATTTGCTCAGCGCGTTGCTGGTAACCAAGTTCTAACCAAAGTTGAGTCATGCTGTTGGCTACCTCAAGCTCACGAGCATGCACTTGAATCCCAAGGCCGTCAGCTTGTTGGTTGGCTTTCTTCTGTTGCAAATCAAGGGTAGAGCCACGCTCAAACTGTTGCATTAAACCAACGGAGATGTTGGTCATTGGGTCTTCATCGAATTTGAAGCTGTCGACAGGCAAGCCACCAAAACCCACTTTCAGTTTTGGGTCCATCAAGGTCGCGCTCGCGACGCCCGTTTCACGCATGGCAGCAGATTGCGCTGAGTATTGCTTACGATTGCCATCGTTACTCAAAGCGACGTTGATCAGTTGGGCAAGCTTGGTCGTCGAAGCTCGCTCACTTGATGCGGAATTTTGTGCTGCGTGCGTCTCTTTACCAGCGGCGTTAACCAAGGTTGGTGCAGCGACCAGAGCCACCATAAAAATAGGTGCAGCTAAGCGGTATGGTTTGATATCCATAATCTAAATCCAGTGTTCGCCGGATCGATGGAGGTGCGGATTTTATTGCGGGAACAGTAAAGCCTTGTTACCTCATCGTTCAGGCGCATTAAAACAACCTGCGATAGATGTGCAGGGTCGAATGCTAGGACGGATTTAGGCTATAGGAGGTCGGTACAGGTCGCGGCCGACGTGTACGACTGGGGAAGCAACTTCAGGAGTAATAGTTGCGCGATAGACGACGGGCATTGGGCTATTGATAGGATTCGGTAGGGGGACGAAAACTATCGTACACGCGGCAGTACAGCAGGTATGAACCATGCCGGAGCCTCCACCACAGTTCATGCTGGTTTCTCTTGCATCGCCATCTTCGGACATAGAAGCGTCAGTCATGGATACGTCCATCATGCCAGGCATACCGCAGTGTTCGCTGTCACTCATCATCGAAGGATGGTGAGCCATGCCAGTAGACATCATTTGAATATTCATCAACGGCTCACTGTTCGCCACACTAGATACCAATAGCACTAGCGTCGTGAAAAGAGTTAACCAGATTGTATGCAGCGATTTTAAGTGCATACCCTTTCCCATGTGTTTGATGAAAATGATGAAAACCCTTCGATTCTAAAGGTTAACCTAAGGGTAAGGTCAATCATTTATTACTCTTATTATCAAAATAGTCCAACCCTACAGTTTTCGCACTTTCGAGGGAGTAAAACGTTTGTTAAACACCGAGTGTTGAAAGTTAGCGAAAGAAGCCCTCGCTTTTTATGACACGTGAAAAATGTGGTTTATAAGTTTTACATCACACTAACTTGTCTTACAAATGATTATCCTTATAGAATGCATGGTTTTACTTGTGCAGATTTGGATTTGCTTTGCTGCGGGGGTTGCATGATAGAAATTGTCATCGATGGAAAATATAGAATTGTAGAAGAGGGTCTAACCCTTTTAGAAGCAGCAAAAGTGTGTGGGGTCGAGATCCCATCGCTGTGCGGAATGAACAAAAGTAATGAAAAAGTACCGTGTGACTTGTGTGTAGTTGAAGTCGAAAGTGGCGGTACTAAGCGTGCGTGTGAAATCGAAGTTTACCGCGGCCTTAATGTGGTCACGCAATCAGAACAATTAAGCGAGCACCGCAGAAAAGCACTCAACCGCATCATGACGGACCATTACGCCGATTGTGAAGCGCCATGTAAAACCGCGTGTCCAGCGGGCGTTGATATCCAATCGTACCTTTATCACATCGCACAGAACGATCATCAAAAAGCGATTGAAGTGATTAAGCGTACGCTCCCTATGCCGTTATCGATTGGCCGCGTGTGCCCAGCATTTTGTGAAAGTGAATGTCGCCGTTCGTTAGTCGATGAGCCTATTGCAATTCGCCAGCTAAAACGTCATGCCGCGGATGCGGATTTGTCTGCGCATGAAGCCTATTTACCAGAAAAGAAACCAAGCAAAGGTTTGAACATTGCCGTCGTCGGCAGTGGTCCTGGTGGTCTAACGGCTGGCTACTACCTATCGAACGAAGGCTATGACGTTACGGTCTTTGAATCCATGCCAAAAGCGGGCGGTTGGTTGCGTTATGGCATTCCTGAATACCGTTTGCCAAAAGACATTCTCGATAAAGAAATCGAACTGATGTGCCGTAATGGTATGCAAGTTCACACTAATCAAAAGCTGGGTGTGGATTTCACGCTTTCTCAATTGAGCGAAGAATACGATGCGGTGTGTTTAGCTGTCGGCGCGTCTCAAGCGGTTGAAATGCATTACACAGGCAGTGACCTTGAAGGTTGCTACTTAGGTGTTGATTACCTCAAAGATTACGTGACTGAGCAAAATTACGTCACGGGTCAGAAAGTCGCGGTGATCGGTGGTGGTAACACGGCAATTGACTGTGCTCGTACTGCGCGTCGTGCTGGTGCCGACACCACGTTGATTTACCGTCGTACCCGTGACGAAATGCCGGCAGAAGACTACGAGATTGTCGAAGCGGAACACGAAGGGGTGAAATTCCACTTCTTGACCAACCCTGCAGAAAACCTTGCCGATGAAACCGGACGCGTGAATGCGATTCGTCTAGAGCGCATGGCGTTGGGTGAGCCGGATGCATCTGGTCGTCGAAGCCCAAAACCAACCGGCGAGTTCTTTACCGAAGAGTTCGACACCGTGATTGCGGCAGTATCGCAAAAGCCAGATCTGAGCTTCCTCGAAGGCGAAGATTTGTCGATTCCGCTTACGCGTTGGAACACCTCTGATGCCGATGAAAAGACCATGCACACCGGCACGGGCAATATCTTCAGTATTGGTGATTTCCGCCGTGGTCCAGCAACGGCAGTTGAAGCGGTGGGTGATGGCCGCGTTGCGGCAAAAGCGATTGACCTGTTTTTGAATGGTGATATGGCGGATATGCCAAAGGCAGCGTTCAACTCGCGTAAAGAGAAGAAGCTCTCTCAAGTCGATCCGCTTCACTTCGAGAACATCCAGAAAGTCGCTCGCTCTATCATGCCTGAGCTGACTCCAGCACAACGCGAGCAAAGCTTCGCTGAAGTGGAGTTGGGCTTTGATAACGAAGAAGCGATGAAGGAAGCGGCGCGCTGCCTTGAATGTGGCTGTCAGGCAAATACCGATTGTGCGCTGCGTGATTACTCCACCGAATATGAAGCTGAGCAAAGCTTTGACTTCTCCTTACAGATTAAATCGCATCAAGATTGGTTAGATCTTCGTGCGAAAGACTTGCGTCATAAGTACGAAGTTGACCGTAGCTCTGAGTTTATTGAGTTTGATGCCAACCGCTGTATTAGCTGTGGTCAGTGTATCCAAGCGTGTCGTGACAAAGCCGTGCACGGCGTACTGAACTTTGTGTGCGACAAACAAGGTCGTCCTGCATTACGTCCTGACGACCGTCCACACTTTGGAAGTAACAAGAATGGCTTAACCCTAATGGGCGATTCGAACTGCGTGCAATGTGGCGCGTGCGTTCAAGTGTGTCCAACGGGCGCGATGGTCGATAGTCGCGACCGCTCACAGGGTCGTACTGAAGATCTGAAAGCGGTCGACACCATTTGTACGTACTGTGGTGTGGGTTGTAAGTTGACTATGTTCGTGGACGAAGCAACCAATACGATTCGTTACGTGAAGGGCGGTGACTCGCCAGTGAACCAAGGCATGCTGTGTGTGAAAGGGCGCTTTGGTTTTGATTTCATCGGCAGTGAAGAGCGTCTTACCACGCCTTTGATTCGTAAAGACGGTTGGTTGCAGCCTGCAAGTTGGGAAGAGGCGATTCAACTGATTGCGAGCAAGTTCTCTGGCATCAAGCAAGATTTTGGCAGCAACGCATTGGCGGGTTTCTCTTCAGCGAAAACCACCAACGAAGACAACTACGCGTTCCAAAAATTTGTCCGTCGTGAACTAGGCACCAATAACGTCGATCATTGT
This sequence comes from Vibrio sp. Vb1018, assembly GCF_033338775.1. NCBI lineage: Bacteria > Pseudomonadati > Pseudomonadota > Gammaproteobacteria > Vibrionales > Vibrionaceae > Vibrio > Vibrio sp. Vb1018. Next base: position 85,518 of record NZ_JAWOTI010000001.1, on the reverse strand, counting down.
GCGCGCTTGTGTCACGCATCGAGTGTAACCGGTCTTGAGGCATCACTCGGTAGTGGTGCAATGACCAACGACATTCCAAGCATTAAGCACTCTGATGTGATCTTTATTATTGGTTCGGATACCACATCGGCGCACCCGATTATCGCTTCACACATCAAACAAGCAATTCGTCACCACGGCGCTCGCTTGATTGTGGCTGACCCGAAACGTGTCGATATGGCAGAGCATGCTGAGTTGTACATGGCGCACCGTCCGGGTACAGATGTGATGCTTTTAAATGGCGTCATGCAGCAGATCATCAAGAACGGTTGGTACGATCAAGAGTACATTGAAGAACGTGTCGACGGCTTTGATACCTTGTTCCAAGAGGTGATGTCGCCAGCTTACAACCTCGATAAAGTGGAGTTGGTTACGGGTGTTAAAGCCGAAGACATTCAAGCAATGGCGCGCATGATCGGTACGGCAGATCGTACAGCTGTGTACTACTCGATGGGTATTACTCAGCACACGACAGGTCATGACAACGTGCGTTCTATCGCTAACCTGCAATTACTGTGTGGCAACATCGGTATTGAAGGTGGTGGTATCAATCCGCTGCGTGGTCAATCAAACGTGCAAGGCGCGTGTGATATGGGGGCTTTGCCAAACAGTTTCCCAGGCTACCAAAAGGTATACAACCCAATTGTGCGTCAGAAGTTTGCGATTGAATGGAATGCGCCAAATCTGCCTTCTGAGCAAGGTCTAACCCTGACAGAAATCATTGATGCGGCTTGCCATCGTGACGTTCGTGGTATGTACATCATGGGTGAGAACCCAGTGTTGAGTGACCCGAACCAAGCGCATGTGATTGAAGGTTTAGAAGCACTCGACTTCTTGGTTGTTCAAGACATCTTCCTAACGGAGACTGCGCAATACGCGGATGTGGTTCTGCCTTCTTGCTCGTTTGCAGAGAAAGCGGGTCACTTCACCAATACAGAACGTCGTGTACAGCGTGTGAATCCGGTTGTCACGGCACCGGGTGAAGCGAAAGAAGATTGGTGGATTATTCAAGAAATTGCCAATGCCATGGGCAGTGATTGGGATTACCACTGCGTGTCTGATATCACCAATGAAATCGCACGAGTGACACCTCAATACGCGGGTCTTCGTTGGGATGCCATTACGCCAAACGGTGTGCAATGGCCTAGCAACAAGAACAACCCTGCGGGTACTCGCATCATGCACCAAACCCAGTTTACTCGTGGTAAAGGGCAGATGGTGGGTGTACCGTTCCGTTATGCGGCTGAGCTGCCAGATGAAGAGTACCCACTTGTGTTAACGACGGGTCGCGTACTTGAGCAGTTCCACACTGGCACCATGACGCGCAAAACCAAAGGGTTGGATAATCTTGCTGGCCCACGAGCGATGGTGAGCGTGGAAGACGCAGAAGCACTTGGCATCAGTAATGGTCAGCGTCTGACGGTGTCTACACGTCGTGGCAGCATTGAGATTGATGCCTTTGTGACTAAGCGGATTCAAAGAGGTGTGGTGTTCATTCCTTTCCACTTTGTTGAATCGCCAGTCAACCGCCTAACGACAATGGCAACTGACCCGCATGCGAAGATCCCTGAGTTCAAGGTCGCTGCGGTTAAAGTGGAAGTGAGCGAGAAAACAACGCAGACAGAGTCTCTCGAAGATAGTTACCAACACGTTTAAATTCGGTGAGTCGCGTTGTTGTGGTCACTGACAATTTGAGCCTAGTTGATGGGCGGATAATCTAATCTTGATTTCCGCTCTCACTACATTCACTCGGATTGTCTTTTTCTTCAAACTCCTTTTACTTTTCTGTTATCACCGCGCTCCGGTTAGTTTTCCCTTCTTACTTCTTACTTCTTACTGTCTCTATGGCGTATTTTTGTTCAAGCCCATGATGAGAGTGCAATAAAGTTTGTTGTTGAGCTTGTCATAGAATTGACTGTCTCTGACTGTCCTCTGTTATTTGGGCAAGTTCTATAACCTAAACTTTGCTCGCTTCCTATACTGAATTAACGAAGCAAGATTTTTATAACAACAAGAGGAAGCTTGTATGACAAGAACAACCTCATTTGCACTCGTTTTATTACTTATGTGCGCATACTTTGGTTACAACCGTTATTATTTATACCCCCAGCAGTTGGAAACACAGGCGAAGTCCATGCTAATACAAATGGCAAATCGCGAAGAGTGGGTCGATGTGTTTGAGATGATGAATCGCGTAGACGCGCATAAGGGCCATTTGGAACTTGTTGCTGACGTGACATCCTCTGATGGTCAGCGTGCGTACAGTGAAGGTATTATCACGTACACGGATCGCGAAGGCGTTGTCTGTAAACAGGTAGTGTTCAACTTTAAAATAAACTCTTTGAAAAACTACAATATTTCCGATTTACGAGATTGTTCCTACGGTGAGTACTATTAATATTGTCTGAGAGTTGAGCTCGATAGCACAGTGTATGAATACAGAAACAAAAAATAGCCCTTCGTTGGGGCTATTTTTGTTTTTAAGGAATGAACGTAATATCGTGGAATTAGTCGAGTGATTTTTTGAAGCGAAATGAAGCGACAATAAGGCCGATAACGGTGAATCCAAGTAACCAAACTGTATCTCGCCATAGCTCTATTAGGTCTGCACCACGCAGCACCACACCACGAATAATTCGCATAAAGTGGGTGGCAGGCAGCGCTTCGGATATCCATTGTGCCGCGATGGGCATTCCTTCATAAGGGAACATAAATCCGGACAGAAGAATCGATGGCAAAAGAATAAACACCGTCATCTGCATTGCTTGAAGCTGCGTCGTCGCAATGGTGGATATCACCAAACCTAAGGTTAAACTCGCGGCGATAAACAGCAGCGTACCAAACAGTATCTGACTAATGGCGCCGTTTATCGGCACACCAAATATCCAGTGCCCCAAGCCTAAAATGATAAACACCTGTATCAGACCAACAAAGATGTAAGGGATGATCTTCGCCACCATGAGTTCTATGGAGTGGATTGGCGTAGTAATCAGTAACTCTAAATTGCCACGCTCCCGTTCTCGAACAATGGCTGCACTGGTGAACAAGATCATCGTCATGGTTAGAATCACGCCCAACAAACCAGGGACAATGTTCACCGCTGAGCGCCGACTCGGGTTGTAATACAGCGCAACTTCAAAGGTTTTGGTTGGAGCAGGACGTATCTCAAAATCAAAATCCGTTAACGGCATGGTTTGTAGCGAGAGAATCGCAGAACTGATCATGGTGTCTGAACCATCCACAATCCACTGGCCAAGTTCTCGACCTTGCACCATACGTTGGGTTAAGTCGCTAGGTAGAATTAAAGCCGCTCGCACCAAACCGTCTTGAATGGCTTGTTCGGCTTCTGAAGCGGTAGCAAAGGTTTCAACCACATCGACCACTTGCGTTACTTTAACGGACTCGGTAATCACGCGCCCGGCGGTACTGCCACTTTGATCAACGACACCAACGGGAATATTGCGAATATCGGTATTAATAGCGAAGCCGAACAGCAGAAGCTGAATTAGCGGGATCATCACGACCATGCCAAAGGTAATGCGGTCACGTGAAAGCTGACGGATCTCTTTGATCATTACCGCTTTCATACGGGCAATAGATTTCATCATTGGCGACCTTCTCCCGTCACGCTGACAAACACATCTTCCAAGCTAGGACGAGCAATGTTCATCTCGCAGCCCTCAAGCTCTGGAAAGGTTTGGGTTAACCATTCGATCGGTTGTTCGATGTGCTGGTGGATCAAAATGCGTAAGCGAATGCCGAGCTGTGCGGCTGAGCGTACCTCTTCACGCTGAATGACTTTCTCTTTGAGCTCGCGTAAGTTATCCGCTTTGACTTCGACGATGTTAACGCCCATTTGCGCCATGAGTTCTTCTGGCTCACCATCGGCGCGGATTTCCCCGGCTTCCATAATAGCCAGACGATGACAGCGCTCTGCTTCGTCCATGTAGTGCGTTGTGACCAAAATCGTGGTGCCTTGGTCAGAGAGATCAAACAATTGCTCCCAGAAATCGCGTCGGTTCTCTGGGTCAACCGCAGATGTGGGTTCATCGAGAAACAACAGTTCTGGTTTGTGCATGGTCGCTGCGGCGAGAGACAAGCGTTGTTTCTGGCCGCCACTCATTCCGCCGACGCGCTGTTTACGCAACTGGTCGAGACCGTAGGTGGATAGTTGTTCTTCGATGCGAGCTTTTAGGGCCTTGGTTTCCATACCAAAGATTTGTCCAATAAACTCAAGATTCTCTTGAACCGTCAGATCATCATAAAGCGAGAACTTTTGCGTCATGTAGCCAATCTTGAGGCGCAGAAGCTCAGATTGTTTTGGGATCTCTAGCCCGAGTACATCGACATTGCCTTCGCTTGGGCTAAGTAAGCCAGTTAACACACGAATAGTTGTCGATTTGCCACAGCCGTTAGGACCAAGAAAACCATAAATACTGCCTTTGGGCACATTAAGCGTGATGTTGTTGATGGCGGTGAAGTCACCAAACTTCTTCACCACATTTTCAGCTTGAATCACGTATTCGGTCATTGGCTTACTCCACCAAATCCACTTGCGCTGGAATACCCGAAGGCAAGGATTGTGCGGAGTCTTGTAGGTCGACTTCTGCTAGGTACATCAAACGCGAGCGTTCTTCCTCGGTGAGCGCGAAATAAGGCGTGAATGAAGGTTCAGTCGCTACCCAACGAACGGTGCCACTATATGGTTGCTCAACGCCATCTACATGCACGTTAACCGTTTTACCCGGCACAAAGTTGACTCGATAATTGGCAGGAACATAAACACGGGCGTATGGGACGCGGCTCGCTTGAATTACTGCAACAATGCCATTGACAGGAACGCGTTCACCAAGGTTAAACGGTAGGTTATCTAACAAGCCATCTCGCGTGGCCGTGATGGTGAGTTCTGCCAGTTTCTGTTCTTGTAGTGCTACATCGGCTTTTGCAGCCATGAGTGCGGCTTTCGCTTGTTCAATATCTTCAGGACGAGAGCCAGCGGTCAGTTTGCTGAACTCTTCTTGTGAGGAGTCTAGCTCTGCACGGGCAGAATCTCTGGCTGCTAAAGCGGTGTCTTTCTCTGATTGGCTGATGAGTTTTTTACGAACTAACTCCGCTTTACGTTGGTAGTTCTTTTGCGCTTCAACCAATTGAGCTTCCGCTCTGGCAACACGTGCTTGCGCTGCGGCAATGTCTTCTGGTCGCTCACCATTGGTCAATTTCAAAAGATAAGCGTCAGCCTTGGCTTGTTCGGCTACGGCGTGAGCTAAAACGGCTTCTTGGTTCTTTGTATCGAGCTGAACCAGCACTTCTCCTTCGGTGACTTGGCTGCCTTCCTTAATGGGTAGGGCACGAATTATCTCGCTAGAGGTAGCAGTAAAGGTTACGCGGTCACGTTCCAGTGTGCCAAGGGCTTGCTGTCCGTCATCTTTGGAACAGGCAGTTAAAAGAGTCAGGGCTAGGGTGCCAAGAATGATTCGCTTCATCATGCGACGCTTCCTCTAAGAAGGTGAACTCGAATTCGTATCAAGCTATAGAAGAGTGTGGGACTGCATTCAGTGTAACGTGAGTCAGTTTTGTCCGGCTAGGAAGTTAATTCCTTCAATATTCATCAATTGATTAATTATTGAAGCTGGCTTGATCCTGCGGAAGCCGTGCTTTACTTGGCTCTTTTAAGTTGATTACATGAATATCATTTAAACAAAAATCTTGCGTTTCATGTAGAGCACGCCGTCGCCAGATACTCTTACTTGTTCGCCAGTAACTTCACAGTGCAAAATGCCTCCGCGCTGAGAAGCTTGGTAAGCGACCAGTGATGTTTTGCCTAACGCTTCTGCCCAGAACGGTGCTAACCCAGCGTGAATCGAGCCAGTTACGGGGTCTTCGTCACCACCATTTGCAGGCCAAAAGTAACGCGATACAAAGTCTTGTTGATCACCTTTCGCGGTAACGACCACATCGTAAGGAGCGAGTGTCTTGAGGTGCTCTGAACGGTATTGAACCTCAAGTACCTCCTGCTGGTTGCCGACCACCACGAAATACGCTTGAGGGCTAAGCAGTACGCGTTCCACATCGCAACTTAGGCCATCAATCAATGCCGAGGGAATATCAGAAACGGCTTTTGGAGGACGAGCAGGGAACGTCATCTCGATCTTACCTTGCGCATTCTTCTCTACGGTGAGGGTCCCTACTTCCAGAGTATGAAATTCAATCGTGCCATTAATGCCAAACTCATCAAACAGAACTAACGAAGAGGCCAGTGTTGCGTGTCCACAGAAATCGATTTCAGTAATCGGAGAGAACCAACGAATCTCATATTGGTTTGCGCCAATGGACTTTAGGAAAGCCGTCTCTGATAAGTTGTTTTCTGTCGCGATATTTTGCATCAATTCTGGGGTTAGCCATTCCTCTAACGGTATCACCGCTGCTGAGTTGCCTTTGAATTGCGTATCGGTGAAGGCGTCCACCACGTAGATATCCAATTCCATTTTCCTTCCTTGTTCCGTGAGCGATTAATTAGCATAAACCAAGTGCAATTAAGAGAGTAAGAAATTTGTGTTAGAATCTTAAAGTGTCAAAATTATAGATTATTTTGTGTTTTTTGATACTTACTGACAAGGATTCGGACTGCTGGGTACTTACACTAGTGTTGAATTCATTGAAAGGAAGAAAAACATGAAAGCGATCTACAAATCAGTTTTGGCATTGATTGTTTTTGCGGTCGGTTCTGCCCATGCATTTGAACTCGTGAGTAGAGATATTCAAGAAGGCCACCCGATGGCGAAGACATTTGAATACTCTGGTTGGGGATGTGATGGCGGGAATCAATCACCACAATTGATGTGGAAAGAAGCTCCAAAGGGCACAAAAAGTTTTGCGATCACCGTGTATGACCCCGATGCGCCAACAGGCAGTGGTTTTTGGCATTGGATAGCGTTTAATATTCCATCCACCGTTAGCGAGCTGCCTCGAGGCATTGATATGAACAAGTTAGGCGGCAAAGAATCTCGTATTGACTACGGCACAACGGGGTTCGGCGGCGCGTGTCCTCCAAAGAATGATGGGATGCATCGTTACCAGTTTACGGTGTGGGCATTGCCAACTGAAGAACTGAATTTGGATGAAAACACGCCACCAGCCATTGTAGGGTTTACTTTGAATAGTGTTGCTTTGGGTAAAGCGACATTAACCACGACTTACACGCGATAATTGAATATAAGGGGAGAGAATGGGTCACCAATATCAGGTTACGCTGTTTCGTGCGGAGCAGCAGCAGAAGCTTCGTAATGTCAGGATTCACTCCCCAAGCATTATTCAGATTGTTAAGGGGAGTAAACATCTTTTCTGGAAAGACGAAGTACTCGACATCCATCATCCAAATATCATGCTTTGTGAAGCAAATGCATCCCTAAATTTTGAAAATCTTCCTCTACAAGGGCGATTTCTTTCTCGAATGTTCAGTTTTCACTGTGTGCCTAGCGATGAAATGTTGGAGCTAAGCATGAGCAACGCATTAGGAAACTATGTACCCGTTGTTGAGACAGATAAAGCATTGCAAGCGACGTTAAATGCTTTGTTTTCGTTTGAGCGGGAAAGCTTAAGTGAAGCGACACAACGCTATTGGATTATGGGCCTATATCAGCAGCTAGCTGAGAGAGGGTTATTGCATCGGTTGTTCTCGAGTTCACATATCTCTTTTAGTCAGAAACTTAGTCGTTACTTATCGCGCTCTCCAGGGGAGGAGCATTCATTAGACATGGTCGCGGGGCACTTTTCTATGAGCCGAGCAACATTGATACGAAAACTGAAACAAGAAGGTACCCAGTATCGCGAAGTATTGGCAGAAGTGCGCTTAAATCACGCACTTTACTTGATGCAAAATGGCTCGTATAACGTTGCGCTGCTTGCACAGTTGTGTGGTTATCAGTCAGAGGGGCGTTTTAGCCAACGCTTTAAAAGTAAGTTCGGCCTAACGCCCAGTGAGTATATTAAAACGGTGGTGAGTTAATGTTTTACCGCTTTTGTATTTTTTGTGCTTTTTAGGTTAACCATAATATTTGGTTTTCATTCGCAATGCTACGTTCACCAAAGCAATCAATACCGGCACTTCGATCAGCGGGCCAATGACACCAGCAAAAGCTTGGTCTGAGTTTAGGCCAAACACCGCGATAGAAACCGCAATTGCCAATTCAAAGTTGTTGCCTGTTGCCGTGAAAGCAATCGACGCGTTTTTGTCGTAGTCAATGCCCATTTTCTTACCAACGAAGAAGCTGACAAAGAACATCAACACAAAGTAGATAGCCAGTGGAATTGCTACACGGAATACATCCATTGGCAGTTCAAGAATCATTTCACCTTTCAAGCTGAACATCAGTACGATGGTCGCAAGCAGGGCGATAAGCGTAATTGGTGAAATGCGTGGGATGAACACGTCGTTGTACCATTGTTCACCTTTCGCAGCGACCAGCCATTTGCGGCTTAGGAAGCCCGCTAGGAATGGGATACCAAGGTAAATCAGAACGCTTTCCGCGATGTCCATCATCGAGATATCAACCACGAAACCTTCGTAACCAAAGACTGGTGGCAACACAGTGATGAACAACCATGCCATCACACTGTAAGTCACGATTTGGAAAGCGCTGTTTAGTGCAACTAGGGCTGCACCGTATTCTTTGTTACCGCCACCGATATCGTTCCATACCAATACCATGGCAATACAACGAGCAAGACCAATCAGAATGATACCAACCATGTAACCCGGATGATCACCTAGGAAAGTCAATGCAAGGATGAACATCAAAATAGGGCCGACAATCCAGTTCATGACTAAAGACAGCGTGATCGCTTTTTTATCTTTCGTCACTGTGCCTAGCAAGTTGTAGTTCACCTTTGCGAGTGGCGGGTACATCATCAAAATCAAACCAATCGCTAGCGGTACGTTTGTGCTACCAACTGACATTGACTCGTTCCACTCAGCAACTTGAGGGAATGCTGCGCCAATACCTACACCGATTGCCATTGCCACAAAAATCCACACCGTTAGGTAACGGTCCAAGAAGCTCATTTTGTCGCTGGCACTATTTAAAACTTGAGTAGTCATAGTGTTCTCTTATTCGTTTATCGTCGAAAGGCGATATTTAAAGGTATAGTTTATCTCTGCACGCCTGAACAGCGTGCAAAGGGCATTAATCAAATAACTTGGAAAATCCTAGATTGAACTGATCAAACGCGTCGCGTTGAATGCGGTAACACACCTTAGGTGGGTTTGGCTCGGCGCTGATAAAGCCTGCTTGCTTGAGAATACGCAAGTGCTCGGAAACAGTAGATTGCGCAAGACCCAGTTCAGAAACCAAATCACTGTTCAAACAACCGCCCATGGTATCGAGCGTGTGCAGGATATGCAGAATGCGCAAACGTGCTGGATGCGACAAAGCTTTTGCTTGTGCTGCGAGAGTTTGTTCTTTCTCGAGCTGTTGTTGCGTTGTCTGAAAAACAACTTCGCACGTGTCCTTGCACTTATCACTCATTCGCTGGCCTTAATAGTTAATCGTCGAATTGCGATAAAGTGTACGCCTGCTCTGTGGAAGATGCAACAACTCGATGAAAAAATTAATCGTAAAATAACGATGAATAAAAAATTGAAAAAATATATGTTTTAAAAACAGTGATATAATAAAAAATTAAGTAGGTTACTAAAAGTTAACTAATTGCACTATATTTCTAGGTTACCATAATAAACCACACCCGACGCACAATGGTTACTGCGTCATCTTGTGAACTTATTTAAAGGTAATCCCATGAGCAACGTACTGATCATCAATGCACACGAACCATCACCATATTCAGAAGGTCGTCTAAATGCTTCTCTTGTCGACAAAGCACAGACGCTTCTGCAAGCAAAAGGCCATGAGGTTCGCGTTGTGACAATGCAAGATGAGATCAACGTAGATGAGCAACTCGCACACTTTGAGTGGGCAGATCGCGTGATCATCCAAAGCCCAATCAACTGGATGTCTGTGCCTTGGTCATTCAAAAAATACATGGACGAAGTGTTTACTGCGGGTATGGGCGGCGCACTATGTGCATTCGATGGCCGTAGCGCAGAAGAACCAAAGAAAAACTATGGTACAGGCGGCACTCAAACCAACAGCAAATACATGCTGTCACTGACATTCAACGCGCCAGAAGAATCGTTTGATGATGAGAGCGAATACCTATTCCAAGGTAAAGGCGTGGACGATTTGATGTTCCACATGCATGCTAACTTCCGCTTCTTTGGTATGTCAGCATTACCTACATTCGCTTGCTACGACGTGATGAAGAACGCAGATATCGAAAACGATTTTGTTCGTTTCGAAGCTCACATTAACGAAAACTTCTAATCCTTTTAGAAAGATAGTGCGAACTGAATGATGAATTGAGATGGACTGCTGTACGCGGTCCATTTTTATTTGTTTGCGGCGAGGTGACGTTTTTATTACTCTAAAGCACTAAATGTATCTAGCTTACTTTTCGTTACCTAGATTAGGTGCGTATCTTGAGGTGTATTGTGGAAAGCAGAATCAGTGTAGATAGCAAAGGTCGTAAGTCAGTGGCGAACGTATGTGCGGAGCCATGTGCTATCGAGAAAGGGATGCGTTTAATTGGTGGTAAATGGAAAGGTTCTCTGATTTATCATTTGAAAGACGGCCCAGTTCGTTTCAATGACTTAGCACGCATGCTAGGCGGTGCAAGTAAAAAGATGATCGACCAACGTCTTAAAGAGCTAGAAGCGGAAGGTATGGTGGTGCGTAAAGTGATCAGCGACCGCCCAATTGCAGTCAGCTATGAACTAACAGAGTTCGGCCGTACCGCACTTAAGATTCTTGATGATTTGCGAATTTGGTCTGAAAAGCATCAAATTGAGCTTCGTTAAGACCAAAGTAGTTAATCGCAAACGTCACTCTCTTTTGAAAGCTGATTAACAATACATCGCCGTTTATACCCAAGTAACTTAGATGTGCTTCATTCAAATCGTAATTTGTTTCGTAAAACAACGTACTCTTTCGAGTCAGGCATATCGAAGCTACTTGAGCATAATCGTACTTTTTAAGTTTTTGATTTTTAGTTATTATTTTATCATACTTAATAAGTTGTAGAATAAATCACTCACTTCAGTTGAATTTAAAAAAGCACTATTTAATTCCAGTTTCTTTTCAAAATCGGAATATTTATCGAATTCCTCTTTCTCAACTAAACCTATTGGTGAGTTGTCGTTAACGTGGCTTTCATATTTTTTGATGGTATATAATTTAGACTTTTCGTCAAAATATTGAATTATCTTAATGTTAACGTCAGGTCTCTCCGTATTATACGTGATCGTAATTTTTTCATAATCTTTATTAATCGGAGTCGTAAGCCCTGTAGGGTAGATGATTTTAAACCTATTAATGTCATTCTTCTTCGTGCTTTTATAATGTTTTGAGTATGAAAAGTTTTCAATTGCACTTTTAGTGACGATAATTGACTCACCTTTCTTTAAACCGTATTCGGTACATTCATAATCGTCGACAACCGTAGAATTTCTTTTCTTTTCAATCAGGTAGGACATAGTTGCAGATGTCCCTCCGTGTTCCAGTTTTTGTTGGTTTACAGAACAATAGAAATGACCTTTGTCCACCGTCATTGCGTTGACTTGTTCCGGATTTGAAATGGTGGGATGTATATCTTTTGCTGGATCGTTGTCGCTTCCTCCTGAACCGCATCCAACTAATCCGATACAAACGGCCATATAAAGCAAAGAGATTTTATTCATACTGTATTTCTCAATTAAGATGTGTGATTGCAAATAACGATTAATTACATTTTTATAAAGTGAAATGTTTTTTATTTTAATTGAACGGTGTTTTATTGGTAATTTAATCGTTTGCTTTTATTTTGTCTCTTACGGTATCTATGTTTTCATTTATGGTATGAATTATTAGAATTGCACAATTTTGAGTTGCAATAGGATAATAATCGCTAGCCAACTACTTGTGTAGGTACCGTTATGATTTATATATCCGTTAAGTCTAAGTTTTTAGTCTTAATTTCATGTATTTATCGTGAAAGTGACTTAGAAGTAAATACTTAACGTCGTTTGAGGGGAGCCTGAGCTTCACTGATCTTGTTTTTCATCAAGGCGTTGTATAATGAACAAGGACTCTATTTCCAACTTGTTGATACATATCAGATCTCACGGATCTGATATGCATTCCAAGTTATTCTCACTGAGGCAAGAATCCTAGCTTATTTAAGGATAGAAAGTTTACTTGGGTGTAGAAGATATTAGTAATCCAATGTGCCACGGATAGGGTAGTTATTGTTTGGATCGCGAATCCATGCCAATCCGCGTGATAGTGCGCCAAGCTCAGGGCGAACAAACGGGTTGTTTGAAATATCCACCACGTGTAAGTCGCCGTGTTCATTCACCACAAACAGACCTGGTTCTGCGAAATTATGATCGGTTTCCTGTTCAGATCGAGGAATAGATACATACAAGCCTAGCGTTTTCATTTGTTCTTCGGTCAGGCCGTAAGCGATAGGGAAGCTGATTTCGAGTTTCTCTAGATGCCCCTCTAGCTGTGCTTTTGAATCGCCAGAAACGGCAAGAATATCGACGCCAGCATCAGAGAAAGCCTGTTTGTAACTCTCAAGCTCGTTGAGGTACTTAGTACAAAGAGGGCAGTGTTTACCACGATAAACGAATACTGCTTGCCAAGTCGCATCACCTTGCGGCTGACCCAATGTTACGCTTGAACCATCTAGCAAAGTGGCTTGAAGATGAGGGAAGCTGTCGCCCGCTTTAAGTTTCACTGAAGTTGCCATATTGACTCCCGAATTGGTGGTGTATATCCATGAATGCCCCTTTCTCAACAAAGCGATTGGGGGATGAGACTTCAATGTAGACTCTGTTTTGCGGTGTTTCAACTAGTTAACTTTTAGTAACCTGCAATAAGGTAGTAGAGTGCAAAAGATGAAAAAGCAGAACTTAAGATACAACGAAGTGGGGGTGTAGTATCAGGAGCTAAGTTCTGCTTGAGGTTAGGCTATGACCACTGGAACATATCGTTAAGATAAACCAGAGTCATCACTTCTATTTTATTACTCGATTGAGCTAGGCGTTGCTGAAAAAAGTACGCCATCATTGGCTTCTTCATTTTTTCCTCCTTTAGCTGACGAGTAAATTATGTGTATAAAAGGGGATATAAAAAAGAGAGTGCTTTTGTTGGCTTTTTTCCTAATAACGTAAATATATGGGGCTTTAAAGCCGAATTTGGAGGTTAATTGTGGAAAAGGGGAACAGATAATTAGGAAGTTTTCTTATTTTATTACCGCCAACTTAAGTAAACTATTCCTATCCACAAACTTCACAGATCTAAGGTTGATTCAGTGTCTGATCTCAATTTGTTTCGCTATTACCAACGATTACTCTCGTTTAGCGTTGGTGATGAAACAAAAACCACGTTACAGGACATTGCCGACATAATGTTCACTTCTTCTCGGCATGCTCGTAGCCTGCTAACGCAAATGCAGCAGAAGGCGTGGTTGAGCTGGCATCCGAAAGCTGGGCGGAACCAACGATCGACTCTCATTCTGAATATGGAGTTAGACGTTTTAAAAGAGAGCTTGGCTCTTGAACGTATCAAGTTAGGCAAGTATGAAAAAGCGCTGGCGATATTAGATGAAGACGAACTGGCATTTGGCCGTTTGTTAAAAACAACGTCTGGTGCTTCTGTGCAAGAAGGACAGCTCAATATTCAATTAACCTATAAGCGAATGTTTGAGCGCGTCGTTCCACATCAACTTCAGCGTAGCAGCGAACGTTTCTTATTAAGGCAAATCTATTGTTGCTTAGTTTCGAGTGATAACAATGGGAAAGTGCAACCAGAACTCGCACATCACTGGCGTTATGACGAAGACACCTACGAATGGACTTTCTACCTTCGTCCAGGTCTGACTTTTCATAATGGTAATTCCATTGATGCAGAAACAGTGGTTAGCTTGTTTGCAAAGTTGAGTTCACTACAGTACTACGAAAAAGAGTTGGCACATGTTGCTAACATTACTGCGCCAACGCCACTGAAAGTTGTTTTTAAGCTTAATCGAGCTGACTTGGGCTTTGCTGGACTTATTTCTGGGGTGAAATACGGCATTCAACCAGTAAGCCAAGTTAACGTAGCGAATAACAAGCTGGTGGTCGGAAGTGGCCCATTCTCTGTTGTCGAGCACAATGAAAGTCGTTTAAAACTGCAAGCATTTAATGGTTACTACGCATGTAGAGTTCTAACGGATTTGGTGACTATCTGGATTGTTAATGACGAGCAGATGGAGAACCCGTCATTGGCAGCAAATACGTTGCAAAGGGATGCTTCGCCCGAGGAGGATTTGTGTGGACACTATATGTCGACGCAAAACCGAGAAAACTCATCGGCGAGCAAGCGTAGTCGAATAGAAGATGGTTGCTTATTCGCCTTATTTAATCAGCACGCTAAGCACAAACTCTCTTTAGCGCAGCGCCGTTATATTAGTGAGCTAATTCAACCTGAGCACTTGGCCGAAGTGATGCGCCGCGAGAATATTGTATTTGGGAGTATACCCGCTTATAACCTGCTACCAGGTTGGAAGCCAGTGCTCCGTCCGTTCAGTGAGCCGCTTAAGTTACCTAAACACATTACGATAGCCGGATATAACTATACCGCGTTGCGTCGCTGTGCGCGGGCTATTTCTAATCGTTTGGTGAGTGTTGGCAGTAAAGTAGAAATTGTTATGTATTCCTATCGTGAGCTGAACGAGAAAGCTAAGAATGGTGAGCTAAATGAGACGATGGTCGTGACGAACATAAACCTAGATGATAATCGTCATGCCTCAGCGTTCACGAACTTCTTCAGCAACGCTGTGCTATTCCACACTTTGGGAGAGAAGAACGCACAATGGTTAGATGAACAACTACAGAGAGTCAGATCTTTCGTTCCACTTGAGGACTACCTTAATGCATTGGAGCCAATTGCATCGACGTTGATCAGCGAATACTGGATTGCACCTATGTTCCACCATACACAAACTTTGCGCTTCCAAGGTGTGTTAGAAGACGTCGCTCTTACTAACTGGGGTTGGCCAGATATTCGCTCGGTGTGGTCTGCGGATTAACTGCCTTAGTTATATAGCAAAGTGCTGCTTCACGAATTCAATGAAGGCTCTGGTTTTCGCTGATTGATAGATAAGTTGTGGGTACACCAAGTAAACCGCGTTGTGCTGGTGGTCAGTTTCTTCCGATAGAACCTGCACTAGACGGCCGTGCTCAACGTCTTGTTCGACAAAGTAACTTGCTAACCGAGCAATGCCATTGCCAGACAGGGCTGATTCTTTGAGTAAGCGGTTTTCATTGCTTGAAAGCCAACCTTGGGTTTGAACTGTTCCCGTTTTTAACGGCCACTCTTTTTGATGCAATGTGGTTAAGCATTGATGCTCTTGTAAATCATCTAATGTCTCCGGCGTACCTTCTTCTTGCAGATACTGAGGAGAGGCAACCAGCCAGTGGTGGTAGTCCAAAAGGTGATGAGCAATCATATTCTCTGGCGGCGTTCTTGTCGCTCGAAACGCAAAATCAACGCTGGTTTCTGTCAGATTAAACGCTTGATAGCTAGAAAGGATCTCGAACTCTACGTTTGGATGTAAAGCGCGAAACGCTACGCACAAATCATGCAGCACCGCTTCAGCAAACATCTTGGGAGCGGTAAGACGAATCAGACCGTCTATTTGTTCAGATCGCTGACTTAAACTCTTTTCCATTTCCATTACGCGGCGTTTGAGATCTTCCGCTTGTGCAAAGATCGATTCACCTTCTGCCGTCAATCTCACGCTGCGTGTAGTTCGAACAATCAAAGGCGTGGCGAGTTCCGATTCCAATCGCTTGATTTGTTCTGACAGGTAACTTTTAGAAATGCCAAGTTGCTCCGCTGCCCTAGAAAAGTTAAGTGTTTGAGCCACTTCGGCAAACAGCATCAGTTTTTCGATTCTCTTATAATCTGCCATCTTGATTGCTCGTCTTTATTGTTCGCTTTAATTGTTCGGTAACGAGGATAATGAATTCGATTTTACGGTATTAAACTAATTTTTACGAACGGTAAGATGGTTAGAGTTAACTTAAGAAATTGAAGATGCAGAAATCGGAAAAGTGAGAATAACGATGAACAATCCAACACTACCGCTCGCCAAAACCTTACCTAACGTTAGCCGCTTGGTCTTCGGCTGCATGGGGCTTGGAGGGGAGTGGAATCGCAACCCATTAACCGCCCAAGATGAAAACCAAGCTTATGCCGCTGTAGAGGTAGTATTAGAGGTGGGCATCAATCTCTTTGATCATGCGGATATCTACAAATTCGGTAAGGCAGAAGAAGTGTTTGGGTGCATCTTAGCCAATGACTCAACCTTACGAGAGCGAATTTATCTGCAATCCAAGTGCGGCATCCGTCTAGGAGATGAGCAAGGTGTTAAGCAGTATGACTTCTCTGCCAAATGGGTGACGGCTTCTGTTGAGGGCATTCTTGAGCGCCTTGGCGTGGAAAACCTTGATGTTTTGATGCTGCATCGTCCTGATCCTCTGGTTGAATTTGAAGAACTGGGCACAGCGCTCCAAGCACTGAAACAAGCTGGCAAAGTTAACCACTTCGGTGTTTCTAACATGAACAGTGCTCAAATTGATCTTCTTCAACAAGCAACGGGCGAAGTTATTGTGGCGAACCAGCTGGAAATGAGTCTGGCTAAGTCTGACTTCATAAAGCAAGGCATGGGGCTTCCTTCGTCTGCATCTGACTACGTTGTAGGAACACTGGAGCATGCCCGTAAGCACAATATCCAACTGCAAGCGTGGGGCAGTATGGCGCAAGGAAGATTCTCAGAGCGTGGCTTACATTCTGATGATCACAACACCAGACAGACGTCGGAGATGGTGATGGCGCTGGCAGCTGAATATGACGTGCCGTCAGAGGCGATTGTTTTAGCCTTCTTGACGCGTCATCCAAACCAAATTCAGCCTGTTATTGGGACTGCAAACCCACAGCGTATTCGCGCTTGTGCTCAAGTAGAGAACGTCACGCTATCACGTAGCCATTGGTATGGCTTGTTCGAGAAAACCCTTGGTCATGAGATCCCGTAGGAGAGAAAAATGAAATACGTACAAGTTCAAACTCTGATTCAAACGGCATTGGAAATTGCGACTGCTCGCAAGCAAAACATTGCGGTTGCCGTGGTTGATACACATGGAGAATTGCTCGGTTTTGCCCGAATGGATGATGTGAGTGTGCAAGCAGGTTTGTTGGCACAGAACAAAGCTTACACCTCGGCTAGAGACCGTCAGCCTAGCGGCAATCTGGGTGCTTGGGCTCGTGAGACGGGTAAGCAGTTGAGTTATTGGACTGACCCGAAGATCACAGGCTTTATGGGTGGTGTGCCTATAGAACAAGAGGGGAAAATCGTCGGTGCAATTGGTATCAGTGGTTTGGCTGAGCAAGATGATGAAGCACTTGCGATGGAAGTATTAAACGCGCGTTGAGTATAATGTTTATCAGTAGGTGTGATGCTTTGTCCAGCTTTGTACTCACTGTAGGGACTCAAGTTCACAGGCTTCGTCGAGTCACAATGCTATCTAATAGCCTGAAGTAAGCAGAAGTTGAAATCGCGAACTATGATTAATTTATTTGAAAGCTTTGAGGCCTAAATATGTTTCATAAGGTATTCGTTTCGCTATTTTTTGTTCTCCTCTCAGGCTGTGGTACGAGTGACAGCGCGTTAAAAGAGAGCGGTTATGATGAAGCTTATATTCAAGGCTTTCATGACGGTCGGCATAGTGGTATGCAAGAGGCAGGGAATGATTTTGAACACTATATTAAGGACGAAACAAGGTATCAAACCGACTCAGATTATCGGCAAGGCTGGGATGCTGGTGAGGTAGAGGGTAACAAGTTACAAAAGCAGGCGACCGCGATAGGACAAGGCATGATTGATAATTCATATGAAGAACGTGATGTCTTTGATCCTGATAAAGTGGCGAAAGATGCGATAAAAGGCGTTGATACATCGGAATTGAAAAGCCTAGAGTAACGGACTGATATAAAGAATAAAACTCGTCATTTGACGAGTTTTATTTTTGTCTAAACGATTCATGTTTCAACGCTCAACAGGGCATTCATCGTTTGGGTATGAGTAATGTCGTTAATCACCTTTCTTGTTCTTTTGTTCAAGGATTAACGATAACAGGCGAACGAGCAGGGACTGAGCTTCCGGTGAGAGCAATCGCGCCACGGCCGTTAAGTCATTTGCTGTGACATGCTGAACATCACGTACATCTAAAGCAATATCTAGGTCAGTCAAATGAAGCGAACGCAATATGGCACGATATTGTGAGAGTTTAAGATCGGACTCTCCGCGCTCGATCCTTTGATATGTTTTTACGCTCATTCCAGCGATGTTTGCCATTTGCTCACGGGAGAGGCCATTCGATTTTCGTCTTGCAATCAGTGCTTGAATTATAGGGTCTACCTGCATGTGCTCTCCTGAAAGGACAGTTTTGACCTAAACGGAGCAAGAAGTGGACCAGTTTAACCACCACATATTTACCTGCTTTGCAATCAGTATAAAAATAACTGTCTTATAAAACGTAAATATTTTAGTCAGTTATTAACTCAATGGAAAAGTATCAATCATACAAATCAATAGAAACGAAAGCTTCTATTCGCAAAATGCAACGCATTTTAGATCATTTATTTAGTGAAATTGATCAGCAACATCGTGAGACTAAAGAGAATGTTGTGACACTGATTCAACAGTCACAACAGCGATTGATGAACTACAAAGAGCTTTACCTTCACAAAGAATCGATAAGTGAAGTAGAGCTGCGGATGGCGCATGAAAACATGAGTGAGACTGAGAAGCAGGTCGCCGATATGGGTATTCCAGTGTTAACTTATATCATTGGCGCGCTAGATAAAGCGTATTAACACAATCGTAAAGTCGGGCGATACAAGATTTATGCAATTTCGATCAATTGATGACATCTAAAAGAAAGGATGCAAATGCTGGGGAACCACACCCAGCATTCGGACACTCATTTACCTATATTTTCGAACCGTAAATCAGTGTTTAGAGGTATGTGAACCGAACAGTGTCGGTACGCAGCGAATAATAGCGATATTGTCCGATCTAGGCTACGTCCTTGGAATCTAACACCTTCACTTAAACTGTAAATTAATCTGTACACCCAGCCAAATTGAGCCATTGAGCACGTTCTTCCTTCTCTTTTAGCGATAAAAGACTAATTAGTGACGAAAAAAACAACACATCTTAGGTAAAAGATAAGAGTTGTTAAAATATATCGCTATAAGATTGACCTTTTGCTTTTCAATCGTCCTGCTTATGCCTTACAATCTTTTCGAACCAAATCCATTCATAACGAATGGGGTTGATGAATTAAGATGAACAATTTTGCTTCGAACCCAAAGTTGCGCACATTTCATCAGCGATGACATCGCCAAAAACGACTCTCAAGTGTTCATGTGCAAATGATTAACTACCTTTTGTTGCGTGTTTTCTTAGCCATACAGGGCTCTTGTAACATAGTGCTCTTGTAACCAAATTTTGACTAAGTCGGAGCGTTTTGTTGTGTGCTTTAGATAAAGCACAACTGGCGAGAAATTAACGGATTGAATTTAGAGGTATTAACCGTGAACCTAAAACTTGTCGGCAGCTCCCTGATCGTTGCAGGTACTGCTCTTGGCGCTGGTATGCTTGCTATACCAATGGTGCTTGCTCAATTTGGCCTCCTTTGGGGCACTCTTCTTATGTTGTTCATCTGGGCTGGAACGACTTATGCTGCGCTGCTCCTTCTTGAAGCCAGTTGCAAAGTAGGTGGTGGTGTGAGCATGAATGCAATTGCTCGCGAAACGCTTGGTAAAGGAGGCCAGTTGGTAACCAACAGCTTGCTTTACGCCCTGTTAGTTTGTCTATTAATGGCTTACATCATTGGTGCGGGTGATCTCGTACAAAAAGTAACAGCCTCAATTGGGCTTCCAACATCTACGATCTCAAGCCAAGTCGGTTTTACTCTTTTAGTTGGTATCATTGTTTCGGCAGGTACAGGGGTAGTAGATAAGCTGAATCGCGGTTTGTTCCTAGGCATGATCGTAGCGCTGATCCTGACACTTTTTGCGCTTGCACCAAGCGTCTCGTTTGAAGGACTTGATGAGGTTGTGAGCGACGATAAAATGGCACTTATCAAAACCAGTTCGGTGCTTTTCACCAGTTTCGGTTTTATGGTCGTGATCCCATCGCTTGTAACTTACAACAAAGAAGCGAGTAAAATACAGCTGCGTAATATGATTATCGTGGGCTCAACTATTCCGCTTGTTTGTTACCTATTATGGTTGTTAGCGGTTGTCGGCAACCTACCACCTCATGAGCTTGTTCAATACTCCAACGTAACAGAGTTGATATCGGTACTAGGTCAGCAATACGAGGGCTTAGAGTTCATCCTATCCATGTTTACTGGTTTGGCACTACTAACGTCGTTCTTAGGTGTTGCAATGGCGCTATACGATCAAAATGCAGACCTACTGAAAGCAAGTAGGCCAGTGATTTTTGTTACTACTTTTGTGCTACCACTATTAGGTGCTGTATTTGCGCCAGAACACTTCCTAGCTATTCTTAGCTACGCGGGGATTATTCTTGTGTTTCTCGCGGTCTTTGTTCCATTATCAATGACCATGAAAGTGCGCCGAGTGCCGGTAGAAGATGACAATATTTATGAAGCTGGTGGCGGCGCAATGGGAATGAGCATGATCTTCCTATTCGGCTGTTTCTTGCTGTTTGCCCAAGCAGTATAAAATCACGCTAGCTTATTTAAAAACTGAGCCGCTCGTAGTCAAACGGGCGGCTTTTTTGTATTCATAGCCGAACCCAGGCCACTCGAAGTCATCAGCATTTGTGGTGTTTGACGTTTCTCTGATAATCACGGTTAGCGCTGACTTTTTAGTAAAACTCCTTAGCGAAAGGCTGACATGTACAGTGATTCACCCTTCTATTATATCGATGTTGATATGAATAAGAGGCTCTGTTGTGTCAAAGCAATTATCTTTTGCCATGGTTGGCGTTATGTTGTCTTTAGGTGTGTTGAGTACAGAAGCGGTGGCTGACCCGAAGCATAAGCATGGACATCGGTACGATCACCATCATGCGCATCACCACCATCATAAACACAAGCGCAAGCATAAACACAAACATCGTGACGTTATTTATGTGGAGACCCGACGACCAAGGCGCAGTTACTATTACCATGACCGAATTCCTCGGAATAGTACCTACATAAAGATTGGAGATTTCACTTATCTAAAAGTGGACGACCGTTATTATCGTCGTTCTAATGATCGCTATATCCATGTCGAGTTCAATTAAACTTGAAAGGGTACATAGTCGGCGTTCTTGTAATGTTGAGCTTAATAGCAACAACATGGCACATGTAACATCGACCAATACTAGGGTAGAGGGTTAAAAACAAAAACAGCGAGCCGGTGCTCGCTGTTTTTGCTTAGATGAGTGTTAGACAGTAAATCTATTTAAGATTTGATCTTGTTTATGTACATCTTCTTGTTGCGCCTGCATCGCGTCGTTGGTTCGATTTGCCGATTCGGCGACTTGAGTCGATAGGTCTTTAATATTCACCGTATTGTTGTTGATCTCTTCAGCGACAAGACTTTGCTCTTCCGCCGCTGAGGCAATTTGCAAGTTCATATCGGAAATACGCTGAATCGCATCACGAATGCGTTGTAACGCACTATTTGCCAAACCCGCTTTTTCAACGGCCTCTATAGCACTACCTTTGCTTTGATGCATGGCATTTGCCACAGATGAAGCGCCAGATTGTAGTTGCTCAATCATAGTACGAATCTCTGTTGTCGACTCTTGAGTACGTTGTGCCAGTGTACGTACTTCATCTGCAACAACGGCGAAGCCTCGGCCAGATTCTCCCGCACGTGCAGCCTCGATTGCGGCATTCAACGCGAGTAAGTTTGTTTGGTCCGCAATATCGTTGATGACTTTTAGAATCGTTTCGATATTGGCGGTAGCAGATTCCAACACTTGTACTTCTTCGACTGCAAGGTCAATGCTATCGGAAAGCATGTTTATCGTTTGTGTCGATTCACCAACGATAGAAGACCCCTCAACCGTTGCTTGGTCGGCTTCTTTAGCTGCACTTGCCGCACCTTGCGCATTATTAGCAACCTCTGTCGCGGTGACAGACATCTCATGCATCGCGGTAGCAAGTTGTTCTAGCTCTTGCAGCTGAGTGTGAATTGCGCCTGCCGAGTCTTTTGCGCCCTCAGCGGTGATTTGAGTTCCGTTTAAAATTTGATCAGAAATACGTTTCGACTCAATGATTTGCTGTTGTAAGTTCTCCATGAACGTATTGAAGTTTGTGGCAAGCTCAGAAAACTCTTGGTCAGTATCTGTTTCGAGGCGTTGTGTAAGGTCGCCTTTCCCTGATGCTACATCTTTAATCGCATTGTTTAGCGTGTCCAAAGGACGCATGAGAGTGCGAATCAACAGAGTTAGGGCGATAATAGATGCAATCACGGCAATGATTGAATAAATAATAGCGTTGTTACGAAGCTCTCCTACGGCAGAATAGGCAACAGCTTCATCGATCACCGAACCTACGTACCAGTTCTCGCCAGGAATGTGAGTCAGGTTAACCATGTAGCGGTTGCCATCAATCTCAACATGTTGTGCTGATTGCGTAAGTTCGATTTGTGGGAGGTAGCTACCGACTTTCTCACCGTTGTATTTACTTTGAGGGTGAGCAATGGTTGTGCCATCAGCGGTGACCAAAAATAAGTAACCAGCATCAAACAGATTCACTTGGTTGACGAGATCAGAAAGGGTAGTTAATTCGAGGTCATAAAACATACCGGCTAAAAACTGGCCATTTTCTTTTACTGGCGTACCAACAGAGATGATAACGTTTTTCGAAGACGCATCGACGTACGGATCGGTTACGACCAAATCGCCTTTGCTCTTAGCTGCAATAAACCAAGGACGCTGACGTGGGTCGTAGTCTGGACCCGCATCCCAGCCGTCGTCATTTTCAATCACAAAGCCATTACTTTCATAACCAAAACCGATGGCAAGGAAGCTGCTTTTTGGCGTGGGTCTTTCAAGTATGTTTTGAACATAGCTATGTGAACTGGGGTCAAGCTCAATCACTTCAGTAATGGAGCGAGCGAGATCCTTCTTTGCATTCATTTCTGATTGCACAGTGTTACCAACACTGGTCAATATCTCGTTTACACTTGAGTCGATTTGCTCCTGAGTTTGGGAGCGGATGGTCATAACTTGTTGTGTCGACAATAACGACACGGTAATTAGCAGCAAAAATGAAGAGGCTGTGACAACCTTATGTCTGAATTTCATGAGCTTTCCTCTGATTCTCCCGGTTGGTTCCACTTTGCTTTCGCCTCTTTTAAACCGAGCGAATTGGGCATAAAGAGAAACCTATTGTGTTTGGTTATATTTTTATCGACATCTTTGTCAAAAACATGAACTCATTTGCCGTCTTTTTTAACTAAATTTAAACAAACCGACAATTTACGTTAAAACTTGTGAGTGTGATCATGTTTGCGATCTCAATTAATGAAATCGTCATAATGAAAAGAATTGCTTAACAAACAGTGGCATCAACTGGCTTTACAGGTGAGGTGATGAAAATTTTGTTGGTGCTGACAGGTGTTTTGTTGAAGTTTTGTCTTTGTAAATTATGAGCTTTTTACTAAAAGCCTAATGTGGACGGAGTTTTAGGTATAAAAAAGGCCCCGACGATGCGGAGCCTTTGTTAATTGACGTCTCGATTTTAGAAAATAAGATGAGCAACGCCAGCAATCACAGGTAACGTGATTAACGTACGTAAAATGAAAATTACGAAGAGCTCTACAATGTTTACTGGAATTTTGCTGCCTAACAGTAGGGCACCTACTTCCGACATGTAGATAAGCTGAGTTACTGACATTGCTGCAATAACAAAACGTGTCATTTCGTTATCGATTGAGGCCGCTAAAATTGCTGGAATAAACATATCCGCAAAGCCAACAACGATTGTCTGTGATGCTGCAACAGCTTCAGGGACTTGCAGTAGCTCTAGGTATGGGATAAACGGTTGACCCAGAATTGCAAATACAGGCGTGTATTCTGCAATCACTAGTGCAACGGTACCAAGCCCCATCACTACAGGTAATACGCCAAATACCATGTCGACTGCGTTGTGTACGCCTTCTTTAAATACAGACTGAACCGATGTGACTTGACCAGCACGCTTAAGAGCTAGATCCATACCCCAAGAGAATGTGGTGTGGCCTTCTGGCACTGCATCTGCGTCTTTATCTGGGTTGCTGCCGTCAATGTAGCGATCTTTCTTCAGACTAAGCGGAGGCAGGCGAGGAATGATAATCGCGGCTACGATACCAGCTAGACAGATAGCGCCGTAGAAAGGCAAAAATAAGTGCTCTAGTTTTACCTGAGCGATAACAACTAAGCTAAACGTGATCGATACTGCTGAGAAAGTGGTCCCGACAACAGCCGCTTCACGCTGAGTATAGAACTTATTTTCGTATTGCTTGCTGGTTAGCAAGATACCAACACTTCCGTCGCCTAACCAAGATGCCATACAGTCAATTGCACTGCGGCCAGGTAGGTTGAATACCGGACGCATTATTTTACTGAGTAACGCACCAAATAGCTCCAGAAGACCGAAGTTCAAAAGAAGCGGAAGCAGTAAACCCGCGAAAATGAAAACGGCAAACAGAGTAGGTAGGAGACCAGTAAGAACAAGCCCGCCAGTGTTCTCTTCCCAAATTGCTTTTGGACCCACTTGAAAGAACGTCATTAACACGGCAGCGCCGCCGATTAAACGAACAACGAGCCAAAGTGGAGATGGGTTGAAGAGACCGTTTAAAAAACCATTACGTAAAATTGCAGCTGGCTTAAAAATTTTGCAAAGAACAGAAGCAACGGCCATGAAAGCGATGATACTGGTGACGATAGCAATCAAGGTATCGCCTAACACCGCTGGGATGACTTTTGCCATCACGGCAACGGGAATGGTTAGGCCGCCATCGTAAGAGATCGGAGCCATAAAGAGTAGAAGACCAATTAGGGAAGGGATGAAAAACATCCAAAAGTTGCCCTTAGGAGCTTCAGTAGCATTAGTGGTGTTATGCATAGTTGTCTCGTGTTACTACTAGTCAATACTTGCCATTTCCATGACATAAATATTCACTAAACATCCGTATTTAATCACAGTTTTGCGGAGGGTACCCGCAAACTGCATCCATTGCAATACTATTCATTAAATACATCTAGTTATTCAGCCGATTTGTCGGGTAATTGGTCAAATAACGTCTAAGTGTATGCGAATATGTTGCTTGTGTTAGAAAATTGTAGCACGAGAGGCGAATTGCGCAGTGAATTATGGGGCGCATTGTGACTGGAATAATAAAATGGTAAACAAATGTGATTTTGATCTGACTAACTTCTTAGCCAGAAATTCAGTTAGCCTTATCTATTCTAAGGTTTTTAGTGGTGTCAAAATACCGTTCAGCGTTTCTTGTACCGTTGCAGTGTGAACCTATTGAGCCAAATCCGATTGAAGCATGTCGCTTCAATCGGATCGAAATTTTATGCTTTTTGTTGACGGCTAAGTATGTATAGGTAACTCCAGTAAATCAGAGCCGTAGAAAAAGCCAATATTGCTGGGAAAACCAGCGTATATAAACCATATACCGTAAATAGAGCCGCTCCCGCGACGCCGCCAAACAAAAAGCCAAAGAAAATGAATAGGAATAATTTTGCTTTACGTCGGTCAAATTGACGACCTCTCAAGCTTTCTCCAATCATAATCCCTAGATCGGTGATGATTCCGGTCATATGTGTGGTTCTGACTACTGCGCCGCTAAACGTGGTGATCATTGCGTTTTGTAATCCACATGCTGCTGATGCTAGATATTGGCCGTACAAATCCCCTTGCACCAAAAAGCCCAAGCTGAGTAAGAGCAAGCTCCCTTCTATGCACAGTGCAACACCATATCTTCGCCCTAGTTTTAACGCACTGCTTTCAATAAAAAAGCCGCTAAAGGCAGCGCCAATCAAAAAGCTAAATACGATGAAGAGCAGGTGAATGGAGCTCTCCACACCTGTTAGCAAGCTGTTCCCTAGCTGAGTTACGGTTCCCGAAAGATGAGTTATCGCTTGGTGTTGAAAGCCGAGAAGACCAACGGCGTTGACGCAGCCCGCGAGAAGAGCTAGTAGAAACGCGCCATATTCCACCCAACGAGGAAGTCTGGAAATCACAATAAACCCCCACCAAATATTAGGAGCCGATTATAACGCTCACACCGAGTTACGAAACCCTTTACAGTAAAACTCGATTGATCATTCTCAAAAAAATCTCACTTATAGGGTGTTTGTCCGAGCCAAAGTAAATACGTGAACGTGGATTGCCCGCTAGCAGATGTGTTCCG
This sequence comes from Vibrio sp. Vb1018, assembly GCF_033338775.1. Lineage (NCBI taxonomy): Bacteria > Pseudomonadati > Pseudomonadota > Gammaproteobacteria > Vibrionales > Vibrionaceae > Vibrio > Vibrio sp. Vb1018. The sequence goes on along the minus strand of NZ_JAWOTI010000001.1, from coordinate 58,903 downwards.
TTGTGCATTCGAAACTCACCCACCCGTGTTTCATTTGTTCATAGACTGAAACGGTAGGTTGGTGGAACTCTTTATTGGTAAATAGACCGACGGGAATGATCATGATTTCTGGGTATGCAGCAACGAACAACCTCATTGTCGTGCCGCAGGATGGACAAAAGTCATACTGAACCTCACTGCCATCATCGCCAATTCGGGTATAGCTAGTGACTTCACCGTTTAAAGTGACGTGCTCTTTTTCAAAGCGAGCTTGTACCCCAAAAACACTGCCAGTTCGTTTTTGGCATTCGAAGCAATGGCAGACAGACGTGTGGGTGGGCTCTCCCTTACAACGGATCTCAACTAAACCGCAGGCGCACTCGCATGTATGAATGGTTTTTGTCATCGTGATTACCTATTTGTCCCAATACACCAATAGACCTAGAGCACAGAGCTTGTGTCACTAGCTCGTTATGAGCTCTGGACTTGAAACTATTTGGATACAATCAGTTTAGTTTAATTTTGAAACACTTGAAGAGGTGAAATCATTTGGGTATACAATGGTATACTCGCTTTTCGTTTATACCTTGAAACAAGGAAGTCTTCATGACTCACAAAAAAATCCTGCCGATACCACTTATTCTACTTATTCCAATCGTTTTATTAGTTGTGGTTGTGATCGCAGGTGTTTATCGTTTTAGTTTGTCTGATGACGAGATCATGGCTAAGTTTCCTCAAACAGAAGTAGAAACTAACGTTATTGTGCAAGAGACGCTTGGGATCACTGCACGTAACCCTTGGACGATCCAAGTACCCGAGCAGGGTGCGGTCACTTTTCTTGATGAGTGGGATAAAGAAAACGGCTATTTGATAGGTGACTATGATGCAGGTGCGACAAAAGGTCAGGTACTTGTCCCAACTGCGTCGATTAGTCAGCGTGAGATTGAAGGTGTTTCATGGGTTGTTGCACCGATGATTGTAACGACACAAGGTAGCGGTTCGTTTAACTATGTTGGCTTGTTCAAGTTTGACCCCGTGCCGAGCCGAGTTGTACTTTTAGACAGTATTTTTGTTGGTGACCGCGTGAAATTTACTCAGCTCGAATGGAAAAGTGATACAACTATCACGCTTTCATATTTAGCGCACGGTGACGATCAAGCAATGGCAGACAAGCCAAATCAATTCAATTCATCCACATTACAGCGTGTAGGGAATAACTTACATATGCAACAGTGATGAATTTTTTTTGAGTTCTGTAAAAATTCAGTATTTTCTGCGCTAGATCTCGAAATTTCCTAGTGATTTCTTATTCGGGAATGCATAAGCTATGAGCCTTGTTTGAAAGGAGATAGTAATTCCCGTGTCTACAAATGAAATTACAAGACGGTTGCCGAATCTGACAAGTCGTAGAGCGCTGCTGTTATACTCCTTGCCAGTTTTAGTTGCGATTGGTGTTTCTCACTCTCTCAAAGAGTCATCTTTAACCAAAACCATCGCATTGAACCTACCTGAATCTCAGGTCGTTGAAAAAATTCTTGATGCGACAACTGCCGAAGTTGTCACTCCCCCGAACTTCGAATATCAAATCCAAGCAGGTGACAACCTAAGCACTATTTTTAGTCAGCTCGGTTTCGGTTACAGCTCGTTAATGAAAGTAATGGAAACGGATTTGAACTACTTGGCACTTGATACACTTAAGCCGGGCAATACGCTCCGTTTCTGGCGTGATGATGCGACAGGCGAGTTAGCGAAAATGGAACTGCAATTTTCTATTGCAGATAAAGTGGTCTACAAGCTGAATAGTGATGGTAGCTATGACTTTACTGATATTTCCATTCCTGGCGTGTGGAGCCAAGAACCTTTAGTTGGCGTTATTCAAGGCAGTTTTTCTTCTTCTGCGAGTCGTTTAGGTTTAACGTCGGCGGAAGTGAGTCAAGTCGTAAGCTTACTCAAAGAACAACTTAACTTTGGACGTGATCTTCGTGCAGGTGATCGATTTGAAGTTGTTCGCCGCTCACAAAGCATCAATGTTGTACCAACAGGTAAGAACGAAATTGAGGCGATTAAGATTTATAATCGCGGCCGCGAGATCACCGCTTACCTTCATACTGATGGTCAATTCTACAATGCCAAAGGTGAAAGCTTACAGCGCGCATTCCAGCGTTACCCTGTAAGTAGTCGTTGGCGTATCAGTTCTGGCTTCAACCCTAATCGTTTACATCCAGTAACGGGGCGTGTTGCGCCGCACAACGGCACTGACTTTGCTGTACCAACCGGTACACCAGTCGTTTCTACTGGTGATGGTACAGTGATCATGACTCGTAAACACCCCTATGCGGGTAACTACGTGGTTGTTGAGCACGGCAGCAAATACAAAACCCGTTACTTACACCTAAGTAAGATTTTGGTGAAGAAAGGGCAAAAGGTTTCTCGAGGCCAGCGTATCGGTCTTTCTGGTAAAACAGGTCGAGTGACTGGGCCACACCTTCACTATGAGTTGATTGAATACGGCCGTCCAGTTAACGCTATGCGAGCAAATATCCCAATGGCGAGTTCTGTTCCTAAGAAAGAGATGGCTACTTTTGTCGCGAACAGAGATGAAATGGATAGACTATTACGCGATAAAGAGAAAGCAGTGCTGTAATAAAGTACTTCGCTTAAAAAACAAAAAGAGACTAAGCATAGCTTGGTCTCTTTTACTTTGTGCATTAACTAGATTTGAATTCTATGACAGCAGTTTGTTCAGTACGTTAGGCACTCCGCACTTCACGTTCATTTATCAGGTGTACGATTTCTTCAACACTGTGTGGACGAGAGTAAAAATAACCTTGGATGTAGTGGCAGCCCATTTCAATTAACTTTTGTAGTGCTCTATCGTCTTCTACGCCTTCGGCAATCAAATCCACATCAAGCAGCTCTGCCAATTGTGCTATCAAAAACACTACTTGTTCAGAGGTTGTATTTGAGAGCATGTTCTGCACAAAGGTAGCATCGATTTTGATGCTATCAATCGGATAATTGTGTATATAGTTCAAGCTTGAGTATCCCGTACCAAAATCATCCAGTGCGACTTTAAAACCCAAGTATCGCAACGAGTTAAGTACCATCTGTTCACGGCCACTTTGTGAGAGTAAGACGGTCTCGGTGAGCTCTATAACAAAGTCTTTTGCTTCGTGCTGATACTTTTCAACCATGTTGGTTAAGTGATTAATATAACGGTTGGAATCAACCAGCTCATACGCTGAGCAATTGATGGAGAGTTTTACTTTATAGCCTAGGTTCGCTTCGAGTTCTTGCTTTGCGATACACGCGAGTTCAATAATCCGTTCTCCTAACTCGATAATCAGGCCTGATTGTTCGGCAGCTTCAATGAACTCCGCTGGAGAGATATTTCCATAGATATTGCTATTCCAACGAGTCAAAATTTCAAAGTAATTCCAGCGGTCGCTCGCGATATCGACGATCGGTTGAACCACTACATACAACTCATCGCTGTCTTGTATATCAGTACTTAGCTGGATTCGCATTGCCTCAATAAGCTGCGTCCTACGGTGGTATAAAGCACTAAGGTGTGTGTCGTAATGCTGAATCCGTGTATCGCGGTGTTTTTTACAATCTTTGAGAGCGAGACTGGCATTCAAAATCAGCTCATCGCTGTTCAACATATGTACTGGGGCACGCGCAATCCCAATACTAACGGTGAAAGAAATCCGGTTAGATTTGTCGCTGTAGCCGCTTTCAATTTTGTCGAGTACTTCCTGACACACGGCGACAGGATCTTCGTCGTACGTGATGAAGGCGAATTCATCTCCTGCAACACGGAACGCATTGTTTGGCGACGACAAGCTCTGTTGAATGGCGTTAGCTGTGAACTTAATGATTTGGTCGCCGATATAGTTTCCGTTGATATCATTGATCGATTTGAAATTATCGATATCAAGATACGCCAAACTGAATGGGCGAGTCGCCTGCTGCGTTAATGTCTCCAAGGTATCAGCTAAACAGCTACGGTTGAGCAGTCCAGTTAGGTTATCATGCGATACCTCATAGCTAAGCTGATTAAGAAGCTTATCTGAACGTTCACTGACCCACTTTTCACGTAAGCTATGAATAATGACATTGGCATAAAATCGGTGGAAGTCGAGGATATCTTGCGCTTCTTTCGCGTGGATGCTTCGGGTAAAGGTAGACAGTAAAATTCCCAGAACTTCGCCATTTTGTGTCTTCAATGGCAGGCCAATGTATGCTTGAATGCCATCTTCTTGAAACATCTTATCTTCAGGAAAACGCTTGTATACCTGGTCTTGATAGAAAATATGTTCGCCAATGTCTTTCGCCACTTTTTCACAGGGGGTGCCTGAAAGGTGGTAGCTTAGATTGTCTGTAATTTTTCCATTGCTGGCGAAGGAAATGGTATGAGCCGAATGCTGAAGATGCGCAACTTCTACAACGCAAGTGCAATGGCTCTGTAAGTGTTGATGAATATCTAGCGTGACTCGGTTTAGCTGAGCCGTGCCGTTTAGCTTCAATATCTCATCAATTTTGTGGAAACTGATTTGTACCTGACCCATCGAGCATTTCACCTAGCGTTGTTATTAACATATCGTGTAAGACACGACGAATTATTATTTGATATGCATCAAATAAACTATCGGTTACTAAGGCAGATTTTTCAAATTTTATGAACGAACAAATCATTATTTTCATGTTTTTATGCTTGAACTTTTTAAAGGTATAGCGATAAAAACGCTAAGCTAGGCGCGCTTTTCCTCTTCTAATCGTGATTTGAGATAATCGAGGAATAGCTTAGTTCGGGTATGCTGATAATCCAGCTTTGGATAGTAGGCATATACAGTAGCTTTATCCGCTGTGATCTCGGACAGGATAGGGACTAACGCGCCGGATTTGAGATCATCTTTGATCATGACGTTGTTCGTCATCAAAATACCCATGCCTCTTTTGGCACCATGAAACAGCGCTTCTGGGTTGGTCGTGGCAAAGTTACCGGACAAGTTGATACGCTTACCTCGATTTGTTTTGATTTCTCGTGAGGGTTTTTCACCCCAAATCAGGACATTATGCTCTGTCAGATCCTCAACGCATTGTGGGGTGCCGTATTTTTTTAGGTAACTAGGCGCAGCGTAAAACTGGGCTTTATGTTCGAAAAGCGCAGTGGCTTTGAAACTCAGAGAGTTCAGTTGCTCTAATTCCCGGCTAATAAACAGGTCTAAGCTTAGCTCTGGCAATTGGCCTGGTAGCGTTGTCGTTAATTGAAGCGTGATGTCTGGATATTTCTCAAGAAAATCATCAAGATAATGAACTAGAAATTTAGAACCAACGGCCAGCGTTGCCCCAATTTTTAATAGCCCCGCTGGTGATTGGTTGACTGAGCGAGTTTCATCTAATACCGATTGCCATGAATCAAGCTGACTTTTTGCTCGTTGATAAAACAGCGCACCAGCTTCAGTTTGGCTAATTGAGCGGGTCGTACGTTTGAGTAGTTGAACGCCAATTTTATCTTCTAGCCATTGAACTCGCTTACTGATAGCTGAGCTGGTGGTATTGAGTTTCCGCGCTGCTGCATTAAAGCTACCTTCTTCGACCACACGAATATAACTCTTCACGCTTTGAATCCAGTCCATTGTATCTCCTTGGGAATTAATTCCTTTCCAACTTAGCTGATTATCATCTTTGAGTATCAAATATACACTGTTTGCCATCAATCTGTCACAAAGTAGGAGGAACGTTTGCGTAAAACACCATTGTTATTAGCGATGATGATCATTGCCACAGGCCAAGTTGGCGTTAGTATTTATCTTCCTTCTTTGCCGTTGATTGGTCATGACTTGAATTTGCCGCAACATTCGATTCAGAATCTCGTCACGCTATTTCTCGTTGGCTTCGGTATCTCTCAGCTTTTTTACGGCCCATTGTCTGATGCGATTGGTCGTCGGCCGGTGTTTATTCTGGGGCAAAGTGTATATCTAGTTGGTACGGTTATTTGCATCGCGTTTTCGGACAACATTGTTGCCCTTGAAGCGGGACGGTTACTGCAAGGCCTAGGAGCGGGCAGCGCTTCGGTACTTGGTCGGTCAGTACTGCGTGATAGTTATGACGGTATGCAATTAACCAAAGCGCTATCTTATATTTCAGTCACTGCTTCAGTGATGCCAATTATTGCTCCGCTGTTTGGTGGCTGGATTGCTTTTCACCTGAGTTGGCATGCTGTCTTCGTGTTTGTACTGATTTACTTAATGGCAATTTTTACACTTGGTTTATTGGTGCTGCCAGAAACGCTGCCTTATCCGAAGAGAAAATTTAAAGTAGGCGAAGTAAGCGCGAACTATTTGCGTCTGTTAACGAATACACAAGTGATTGGTAGTGCGAGCTACAACTGGCTTAGTTATTTATCGGCTCTGGTTACTCTCTCCTTGTATCCATTTTTAATGCAACAAGAGTTAGGATTAACGGCGGCAGATTACGGCTCTTTGATGATCATGCCATCAGTTGGTTTGCTGACGGGTAGCTTAGTGCTGAACTTGATCAATGCTCGTTACAAAGCTCAGCAAATCTTGCTGATGAGTTTCGCGATTGTTGCTGTTGCTGGCTTCATGTTGTTGGTTACCCCCTTCAGTGTATTTTCATTGCTGACGGCATTCACGTGTTTAAGTTTTGCTCAAGGCATGTCATTCCCAGTATCGATCAGTTTGCTACTTTCACCACATAAGCAACAGGCAGGCGCGGTTTCTGCGCTATCTGGTTCTATTCAAATGTGTTTAGCAGGTTTGTTTGGTGGGTACTTAGTAGACTCATGGGTTACGAATCAGCAGCAGCTTGGGGTGTTTTATTTGTTTATTGCGTTACTTTCTTGCTTTGTTCTTGTACTAAGCCAATTTCGTAAAGTGCCAGAAGGGACGGTTCAAGCAGAAACTTCCATCTGAATATACTTGCAACCAGAAGGTCGGCTTTCTAAAATGCGCAGCTAAATTAAGTCTGGCTTGTTGTGTATACTGAATGACTTGGTTTGAAAGGAAGAGGGCGAACCTTGATACTTCTCTCAAGCTTGGAATACATTTCTGCCCAATGGCTATCCGATCTCTAATCGTTAGGTGAAAGAATGCAACAAAACGAATTTGAAACACTGGTAAAAGAAATTACTCAGCAAGAAAGCATGCCAAAGGCACTTGAAATCTTGAAGGCGTGTGAGGAAGAAGAAGTTGCACAAGCGGCGCAATCCCTAACGGGTCAGTTTGGCCTTGCAGAAGTTGATGGTGAGAAACGTATTTACCATATTACCACTCAAGAAGATGAGTCCGGAGAAGAGCAAGAATACGTAGAGCACGTCATGAATGAAGGCGATCACTTGATCAAGTTTGCTGCGTGGTTCTTTGAAACATTCTTTGAAATCAAACAGAAAGATACGTACGTCGCAGCGGGAAAAACATACCAACAACCTAAGCGATAGACGCTCATTTCAAGAAATCCACGAAAATCAAACTGAAAGCTAATTACAAAATAAATGTGACTGGAGTCTTGTTTTTATCTAATTGTGGTGTAAAATTACAACATAGTTAAGTCAATACATTCAGGAGAAGGTCATGGGTAACGAACTTGGTGGTGCTTATATTGGCCAGATGATTGCAAAAGACGCGATGCACAAAGCGCTTTACGGTAAAGCGAAGAAGAAAAAAGCTTCTGTTTTTGCTCGTGTTATTAAAAAACTGGCGAAATAATTTAAAAAGCCCTGATTGAAAAATCAGGGCTTTTTGCTTTTCTCTGTTTTGTTGTTAGTAAGTAGCCAACATATTGCACAACATTGGCAAAACGCTACTCAAAGACTGATGACATTTAAATCTAGAATTACGCGGATTGGCTTGGTATCTCCACAACATTGTTAGGCACTTTATCTAGCCCCTTTGCTGATAACCACTTTTCTAAATCGTCAGCGCCTCCAATATATTTTCCATCTAACCAGATTTGCGGCACTGTTACCGGTGTTTTTTCGCCAATGATGGCTTTTACTTCAGGAATCATGCGGTATAAGGCGGCGCTGTCTTTAACTACATCATGGTACTCATACTGAACGCCAGCCTCGTCAAGTAATTGTTTGGCTTTGACACAGTAAGGGCAAGTTGCTTTACCATAAACAATGTTGCCTTTTAGCTCATCGCGTTTTACCCACTCAGCAATAACAGACTGTACAAGCACACCCCGATTCAATGCTTCTCCTTGGCTGATAACTTTCCCTTCGACAAGAAGAATGGGTGCATGCCAAGCACCAGCTTTTAATGGTCCCCACCAGTGCGATAACCAATCTTTTACTTCAAGTTCAACGGGCACATCGGCTAGTTCGTTTTCAAAAGTATCCTTTAAAATATCCTTGGTTAATGTACATTCACCACAAGGAATATTGACTTTGAATGGGCCCCAACTACCAGCCCAGCGATACAGTGTAATTTTGATTGGTTGACTCATATGGGTTCCTCATTTCCTTTCCTGAAAATATAGAACTTTTAAATTAGATTTTTCTTTCAACTAACTTTGTCTTTTTCGCTTCCCAATGCGTAATAAACGCAATAGATGCAATAATAATCGCAGCACCTAACCATAAACGACCAGGTGGCACCCAACCAAACACCAACCAACCAGCAACAACATTCAAAGGCAGTTTGGCGTGATCAAATGGTTGCACAAATGAGGCGTCTGCTACTGCATATGCTTTAACGATTGCCCATTGAGCGAGTGCTGTAAGTGCACCTGCGGCTAAAAGCACACCCCATATCGTCCACGTATCTGGCATAGTAAACGTCGGTATCGCTAACAAGATATTAAATGGTGTTATCAGCAGCAATAAATAGACAACCATGGTTGAAGGCGGATCGTTTACCGACATTTTTTTAACCATTAATGAATACGCTGCCCAGAAAAATGCGGCGCCAACAGGGAGCAGGGTCGCCCATGTAAATGAGTCTGCCCAAGGCTCAAGAATGATCATGGCACCAACAAACCCCGTCAATGTCGCTAACCAGCGTGCAGTACCTACTTTCTCTTTGAGTAACAAGCCAGAACCAACTGTGGCAAATAACGGAGAGGTCATGAGAAGTGCAATGCCTTGCCAAATTGGAACGGGGTAAGCGAGAGCCCATAACCAAAGTTGAATCCCGATAACAGAGAGAAAAATGCGGAATGCATGCCAGCCAAAGTGTTGGGTTCTTAAAGAACGTCTAATCCCAAGTGTACGTAGGTAGGGCAGAATAACAAATAAGGCGATTGCATATTGGAATAACGCAAATGTGGTAGAGGAGACACCAAAGTTGATGCTAGCAATTTGGGCGAAGCTGTTCACTATGGCGAATGCCAAGCCAGCTGTTAGCATCCAGGACGCACCTTGAACAGGATGATGATTCAATTGAAAAATTCCAGTTTGATAGAGGTGGCGGGATCATACGTCCTATTGTTTTTCGCGCCAATAAAAAAATGCCTCCCAGAGGGAGGCGACATTACCAATTCAAAGGACGTGCCTGTTATAACAGGTACAAAGAACGAGAAGCACAAACGCTGCCATGCATTTGCATAAATAATATTGCAGAACACGTGCCAACTTTTATGTGTTTGATTTTAAATGGTTTTTTGGTTTTTCTGTGTTGTCGATTAGATGAAATGCACTAACTTAGTGATCAATCGCATTAAAAGAGGGCAGAAGTAGGCGTCGTTACGCTCGTTTTTCATTGCTGAGCGATGCTTGGATAGTGTGAAAACTTATCGAGTTGTGTTGGGTTAAATAAAAATGGCCAGCAAAGGTGCTGGCCAAGTGGACTCGCTCTTAGGACAAGAGTGAATTAGAAATCGTAACGTACGCCTAGGCGCAGTGTATCTTCGCCTTCTGTTACTAGACCTGTTGTTGCATCTTTTGCTTCATCAAGTTGGTTGATGTAGTAAGACAGGTAAGTACGGAAGTTGCTGTTTAGTTTGTAGTAACCAACAAGCTCGATACCTTCAACTGTGTCGTACTTTGAACCGTTGTCTGGATCATTCTCTTGAGCTGTGTATAGAGCTGCAAGTGTCACTTTGCTTGCTACTTTGTAGCTTGCGACTAGCTCGTAAGCCGTAAAGTCTTCAGAGTCAGTCAGGGAACCTTGAGAATAAGTACCTGCTAGGTAAAGGTTGTCCATCGAGTAAGCGATACCACCTAGAATTTGATCTTCAGAGTTATCTTTATCTACATCGCCACCAGAGTATGCAAGACCAAAGTCGAGGCCCATTGGTAGTGAGTACATTCCAGAGATGCCGTATTTATCTTCGTTATCGCTAGAGTTTGCTTGGTAGGTTGCTTGAAGTTGTAGTGCATCAAACGCACCACGGTATGCGAAAACGCTGTCTTGCTTATCAGACGACGAATCAATAACTTGCTGAACACCAGAGAATTCTGTGATATCCGTCATGTCAGAGATGATGACTGCAGCCATGTCTTGACGACCTACAGAGAAAGCACCGATATCAGAGTCGACGCCTGCATACATGTAGCGGTTTTTGAATTCACTCTTGCCCGTTTTTTGTTCGGCTTCGTAAACACCGAAAGCAGAAAGGCCGTTGCCGATGTCTGTTTTACCTTTTAGGTTAAGACGAGCACGGCTTTTATCTTCCATGGAACCTTCAATTTCAGCACCGTCTGAACCGATGAAGTCACCACGAAACTCAACGCGGCCGCCAACTTTTAATTCAGTACCGTCGTTTTTGTATACAGTTGCTGCGAATGATGGTGCTGATACCAATGCTGTAAGAATTGCAGTAGTTAGTGCTGCCTTTTTCATTTTCTTATTACCCTAGTTGTAATCGATGGGCTTTCTTGCCCGATGTGTTGATGACGCTAAGGTAAAGGCTGAAAATGAAAGATAGATTTCTGTTAAGTTATGATTTGATTGCACTTTTATTGCTGGAAAGAATAAGTTCCCCTTCTCATACCACTTATAAAAAGAAAGGTTTATCTTTTTTGAGGTTTTTTCCTCTCCGTTAAAGACTGTGTTTTTTTCAAAAAGTTCCTGAATTGCTTCTTGACCCTAAATGTAAGTAAACATTTCAATTTGGCAGGGAAGTTTGGCCTAAAAATAGCGAATCATCAGCTATTTGTGAGCTAACTCTCTCTAAAGCATTTCTTATTGTAAGGTTTTTATTTCTCGATTTCTTGAAGACTAAGTAAACGATTGCTTTTTAGGTTTTGTCTGAGATCTTTTCACTCGGTTGTCAGGAACTAATCAAATAAAGTGTCGGCAGTTGTTACACAAAGGTAAAACTAATCTGGTGGAAACGATGCCTCGGATAGCCTTTGTATTCCTCTCTTTGTTCATCATTTCGTTTTTACGAAAGTGAACCAAAGCCGGGTCTAAAACTGACTAACCAACTAATAAGTAATGGATTTAGAAATGAATAAAAAATTATTAGCAGCGGCAATCGCGGCAGCAACCTTCGGTACTCAAGCAGTTGCAGTGGAACTATATAATAACGATGGCACAACATTTTCGATGGGCGGCCACGTTTCTGTTAATTTAAATGGATCAGAGCAAGGTGACACGGATGTGGGTACTAACTCTCCTCGTATCAATATCTCTGCGACACAGGATTTGGGTAATGGCTTCACCGCAGACGCACGTGGTGAATGGGCGCTAAACTACTTAGACGGTGGTGAAGAGTCGTTTAAAACTCGTCTAGGTTACTTAGGTATAACGCATGAGGTTTATGGTCGTGCAGTAGGTGGTACGCAATGGTCACCTTACTACGATGTCGCAGGTATTGCAGATATGCCAATCGCGTTTGCCAACGACTTCATCTATGACGATCATGGAAACCTTGGCACTGGCCGTGCGGATAAAATGCTTTCTTACCGTAATGCCATCGAGCTGGGTGAAGCGGGTGTGATCAACTTTGGTCTTGGTTGGCAGGGTGCAAACGATGATTACACGCGCAACGATGCTGGAGTTATAACTGGCGGTGCTAAATACGATGACCGTGTGCAAGCTGCGCTTTCTTACTCAATCATGGGCGCTAAAATCGGTTACTCTTACAATGGCGGCGATTTCCAGCACCCTGCATATGCAGGTAAGCACACGGCGGAATCACACGTTGTATCAGCATCTTACGGTGCGTACGGCCAAGGCCTATTCCTTGCTGCGGTTTATGGTTCAAACGAAAACATGAACTTCAGTGCAAAAGGCGACCGTTTAGAAGAAAGTGATGCATACGAAGCGATCATCGCGTACGCTCTAGCAAACAGCCTAAACTTGAGTGTTAACTATGAGATGGTGGAAGGTAAAGAGTTTAAGAACTCTAAAACAGAAACTGCTCGTGAAGAAATGGCACTACAAGCAGAATACAACTTCACGCCTAAATTTGTTGGTTACGCGGGTTACCAGTTTGACCTAAATGACGACAATGGTCGTGAAACTGATGACAAATGGGCGTTAGGTGCTCGTTACTACCTATAATAGGGTTTAGCGAGAACTATTATTCAAGCTCATTGATCTAAAGCCAGCCTCGTGCTGGCTTTTTTGTCTATTTGTTTTACAAATACTTTGCTGTTTCAATTAGATGATACAAAACTCAAAACGGGGTGAATGTCTTATTTTTTACACTAGAGGTTGCTATTTAGTGTCGTTAAGTCAATAGGTTAGATTATGATGGGATTTTTGTTTTGCAGGGAAGAATGATGAGTGTTATTCAAGTTGAAGAAAAGAAAGTAGAAGTGGGTAAAGTGCTTTGTGTTGGACGAAATTACGTTGAACACATTCATGAGCTTAATAATGCAATGCCTGAGCAAATGGTTGTATTTAATAAACCCGCAACTTCCGTATCAACAACTCTGCGTTCATTCCATCAAGAGCCCCTTCATTATGAGGCTGAAATCTGCTTTTTGATCAAGGATGGACGTTATTCAGCGGTTGGTTTGGGATTGGATCTGACCAAGCGTGGTTTGCAATCCTCGCTTAAAAATCAGGGGTTGCCGTGGGAGCGAGCTAAGGCATTTGATGGCTCTGCTGTGTTTAGTCGGTTTGTCTCTTTGGATAACATTGATATCAATGATCTTAACCTTGAGCTCTTAATCAACTGTGTTCGTGTACAAAAAGGTCACGTTAACCAAATGCTCTATCCGCCGCTAACTATCCTGGATGAATTAACCAGTTACACAACACTTCAAGATGGCGATGTAGTGATGACTGGTACACCAAAGGGCGTTGGTGAGGTACATGAAGGTGACATCTTCCTTGGTCGATTAAAGTGTGGCGATGTCACCTTGTTGGAGATTGAGTGGTTGGCGGATTAAAGCCAAATTCGTAGAACGAGAAATACCACCATACTGATAACCGTCGTTAAAAGAACATTTTTAGTAAAATACGCGATTAAAGCAGCCAGTACGGCAGCCAGTAAAAATGGGTTTTGCACATTGACGCTGAGCTCCCCATCGGGAATGAAAACGATCGGTGCCCAGATCGCAGTCAGTACTGCGGGGCTAGCGTAATTGAGTACTTTTTGAGTGCGCGTCCCTAATCGCAATGGTAGCTTGGGTTCTAAAAACAAGTAGCGGCTGGTGAAAACAAGTACCGTCATCAGCAAAATAGCCAACATGATCATTAGCGTTTCTCCTTTACTTGTTCCACAAAGTAACCAGTAAGCATGGCTAAAATGCTCGAAATCATCAAACTTCCCTCAATTTGATAATAGGTTAGGGCAACTGAGCTCACCAAAGACACAATAACACTCGCGAGCACCGCTGCATTTTTAATGGTGGGTACTACTATCGCGATAAAAGTAGCGGCTACAGCAAATTCCAAACCCATTTCGTTCAGTTCAGGGATTAGACTTCCCGCAATAATGCCCGTCAATGTCGCGACATTCCAAAACAGGTAAAAACTCAGACCAGCCCCAAGTGCATACCAGCGATTAAATTGTTTATCGGAATGGTGGCCTACAATCGCAAACAGCTCGTCAGTAAGTAAGAAGCCGAGTGATAATCGCCATTTTAGAGGGAGCGGTGCAATTTTACTGCGCATCGATACACTGTAGAGGAAGTGTCGAGAGGTGATAAAAAACGTTGTCAGTAACATGGTCACTAGACCTGCTCCCGTTTTAATCATACCCATCGCGACGAGCTGTGCAGAACCTGCGAACAGAATGGCGGATAGTGCTTGTCCTTCCAAAGGGTGAAGCCCAGTATCAATTGCGAATGAGCCTGCGAGTAAGCCCCAAGGGAGCACTGCGATACTCAGAGGCATCATCGCAAGTGTACCTTGCCAAAATAGCGTGGCTTTTGATTCTTTTTGTAACGGCAAAGTGTGGTCCATAGTTTCTTCTTATTTATTCCTAAATCAGATTACCAAGATAGCTCGGTAGTCGCATAACGCCTTGTACAATATTGCTGCTTTAGCTGTGACGGACGTATTGGCCGGGAGTGACGCCCATGGCTTTTTTAAAGTGTCGATGCAGATGGCTTTGATCATGGAAGCCGCATTCTTGTGCCACGTCTGAAATTTTTTGTCCCATTTTTAGTAGCTTCTTCGCCATACGTAAACGTTGCTGAATTTGATAGGCATGAGGCGGAAAGCCAAATTGCTTTTGAAACTCTCTCAGCAGATGAAAAGGGCTTAATCCAGACAGTTTGGCGAGTTCTTCTAGTGAGACGTCCGTTTGTGGAAAGTCTTCCAAAAATTCTCTGACGAGCTGCACTTGTCGCTGAGCTCTGGTTGACTCTTTCAGTGGTGCCCGATGAGTGCTGTGTTTACTGGCTAGCTTGATCAACGTGCCGTAAACCAAAGTTTCTCTCAATAAACGGTTGTCTGATTTTTCTAGTGTTTCAAATACCAATCGTAACTGACTAGCCAGCTCAGGATCGTAAACCACAGGTTGAGGGAAATAGGGCAGAGCTACATTTGGTGAACCAAGCTCTTGTCCTAAAGTTTGAAACTGCTGAGGTACAGGGTACATTGCTTTGTATTCCCAACCGCCTTCCGAGGCTGAATGCCCGTTGTGTACTTCATCTGCATTAACAAGGATGATGCTGTCCTGTGGCGCGATATGATTCCCGCCCGTCCTAAAAAATTGTTGTGCCCCTTTTTCGATGACACCAATAGTGTAACCTTCGTGGCTATGGCGTGAAAAATTCTGCTTCTCATACTTTGCATCGAGAAGTTCTAAACCGCCGAGCTCTTGAGCTATCTTGAAGGTAGCGATTTCCTTATTCTTTTCTTTCATCTTTATCCGGTCTGCTCAAGAAAATCATTTTAGAAGTGTAACGGATCCATCGTGCTTATTTTTGTACAAAATTGCTATTCGATTTTGATAAACAGGCGAATTGATTGCTACTTTTCAACTGGGCAAACTATGATTTTTATTTTTTGACTTATCTTGGCTATTTTGGGCTGGATGATGTTATTTTGTTGGTATAACATTCGCCGCCTTGTTGTAGAAAAGCGGTTCCATCATGATTGATTTATCTGTACTTCCTGTTTATCTCACCGCAGTAGTGGCTTTGTTGCTGTTACCAGGGCCCGATATGTTGCTGATAGCGAGCTCTAGTATGAGTTACGGTAAGAAGGTCGGTCTTTTTGCTAGCTTAGGCAATGCGACGTCTGGTGTTATTCTTACTTTGCTTGCTGCGATGGGAGTATCTACCCTGATTGCCATGAGCCCAATAGCCCTTAAAGTCCTTCATCTACTAGGTGGCGCTTACTTGTTAAAAATGGGTTGGGACTGCTTACGAGCTGAGGCATCTTCGGCTCCAGAGCTTGATGGTCAAAACAAAATGGCATCAACTTATTATCAACGTGCTTTGATGAGTAATTTGCTCAACCCTAAAGCCTTGGTCTTTTTTGTGATGTTTTTGCCGCAGTTTGTCTCAAGCAATATCACGGCATCTTCCGGTGAGCAGATGCTAGCGCTAGGGTTATTGTTGAACGTTCTTGGCTTGTCATTCAATTTATTACTTGTTGGGTTAGCAGGCACATTGGGCAAAGGGCTGCTCGAGAACGAAAAATTCCGCACGTATCAACATAAACTAATGGGGTTAGTGTTTGTTATTCTGGCGTTGTGGATGCTGAGTAGTTTCGCCTTGTAAAGTTATCATATTCCATCAGAAAGCCAGCAATTGCTGGCTTTTTGTTTTAGGATATTGGTGTTTCCTAAGGAGAGGATATATGAAGCTTGAATTTTGTTTAAATCCAGATCAAACAGACCTTGATTTTGTTCGTGAAGGTATTCGATCTTATAACCGACTGCATTTACCTGAAGGGGAAGTGCATGCTGTAGGCTGTTTCGCAAAAGATGAGAATGGCAAGATCATGGGTGGCTTGACTGGCGAAATGTTTAAAAATACGGTGTTTGTGGAGTTTTTGTGGGTAGACGCTGAAAGTCGAACCTCTGGTCTCGGTAGTCAATTAATGTCGATGCTAGAACAAAAAGTAAAGCCTCATGGGGTTACCCATGTTTATTTGGATACCTACAGCTTTCAAGCTCTTGAGTTCTATCTCAAATTGGGTTTTGAGAAAGTGGGGCAGTACTCAGGCTATCCTGCAGAGGGCATCCACAAGTACTTTCTACAAAAGGAAATTGTAGGCTAGGGAAAGCACGGGTTAGCTTGACTTGTTCTAGTGAAAATCAAAAAAGAGGCGCGAATTTGCGCCTCTTGTTGTATCAAATATCTATGTTTCTCTTTGACTTACAAACTTTGCTGGTGCGCGTCGATAAGTTCGTTCATCTTCGCTTCTGCTGCTTGCTGTGCTTGCTCATAGCTCATATCCGCAGGGAAGAGGTTGATGACTTCGTAGTAACATTTTAGTTTTGGCTCAGTACCAGAAGGACGAACAATCACGCGTGATTGATCTTCTAGGTGATAAATCAATACGTCACTTGCCGGTAAGTCAATGGATTCTTCAGAGCCGTCGTCAAACATGCGAACCGATGTTTTTAGATCTTCGGTTACTGCAACTTTTTTACCAGCAATCTCTGTTGGTGGATTTGCTCGGAGTTTGTCGCCGATTGGTGGAGAGTTCGGGTCGAGAGCGATGCTGCGTTGTGCGTTGAAGTAGAAACCGTGCTCGCGGTACAGCTCTTCCAGTTTATCCCACAGTGTTTTGCCTTGCGCTTTAAGCTTGCCTGTTAGCTGTGAAAACGCGACGATTGCAGATAAACCATCTTTATCCCACACCTTGTTACCCACGGTATAACCGAGCGCTTCCTCATAAGCAAACAAGAATGGGTTGGTTTCTGTCTCTTGTTCCATGGCAACGTTAGTAAGCCATTTAAAGCCAGTTAATGTTTGATAGTATTGTGCGCCATGCGCCTTAGCGATGCTGCTCAGCATTCTTGAGGATACGATGGTGTTGCCAACCAAAGCGTTAGGTTGCTGTTCCAACAAGTAATCGCCAAACAGTGAGCCCACCTGATCACCCGTTAGCATTTGATACTCGCCATCTGGGCGTTTAACTGCCACGGCAAAACGGTCCGCATCTGGATCGTTAGCGCAAGCGATATCGGCATCTACGGACTTACCTAACGCCATCACCATATCCATTGCACCGGCTTCTTCAGGGTTTGGGAAGTTGACGGTTGGGAAGCTTCCATCAGGTTCGCGCTGTTCCTTAACACTTGCCACTTTTTGGAAGCCTGCGTCGGCAAGTAGCGTTTCCGCCATATTCGCGCCAACGCCATGCATCGCAGTGTAAGCGATAGAAATATCGGTGTTGTTGTCAGGAGTAAGCAGCGCGTTTTCATTCATTGTCTTACGGTAAGTTTGGTAGTAGTCGTCTTCCAACCAAACTAACAAACCGTGCTGTTTTGCATCATCGAGAGACATTAAAGGTAATGGCTTCGTTGTTGCGTCATCAATTTTCGCTGCGATTCCAGAGTCGTGCGGAGGAATAATCTGTGCGCCATTCTCCCAATATACTTTAAAGCCATTGTATTCTGGTGGATTGTGACTGGCAGTAACAACAACAGCGGCCGCCGCATTCAATGTACGGACACCAAACGCGACAATTGGGGTTGCTGCAACGTCATACGTTAGGTAAACCTTGATACCAAGGGCCGTCAGTACGGATGCGGTATCATGCGCGAATTGTTTTGAATCGGGACGACCGTCGTAGCCAATAACGACACCACGACTCGCGGCATCTTTGACTTGCTCAAGCAAATAGTGCCCTAAACCAGTGGCGGTCTCTTGAATCACCAAGCGGTTCATTCGGTTTGGACCTGCGCCCACTTTGCCACGTAAGCCTGCAGTACCAAAGGCAAGGCGTGAGCCAAAGCGATCAGTAAGTTCTTGTTCATTGTTCGTATCGACGAGGTGTTGTAGCTCTTCACGAGTCTTAGGATCAGGGTCTCGTTCTAGCCATTGAGTAATTAGTGCTGTCATATCAGTCATTCCTTAGTAGGTGGAGCCTACTTTCTTGGACACTTCGTTTGGTAAGTATCTCAATGTTTTCTTTTAAATCAATGTAAATGGTTCTCAATTACATTTCAAAGAGGGCAATCGATAAACCGAATTAATTTTTCTTATCCGAACAAAATTTAATCATATTTAATTTCTTGAAGAACCTTGGAACTATAACTAGCCTTTTAACATAAATATAACAAACCGTGTCGAAATCGTAGTTTTTGTGATTTTTCGTAAAGTTGTTTGATATTTGCATCGGGACGCAAGGAAGCTCGCGTAGGCGCAGCGGCTGAGCAGAGGAGAGATCTTTTGAAAAGATTAACGACTACTCTAGCCTTATCACTGAATGTGATTTTAATCACATTTTCCTCTTTTGGTTGGTCAAAGGAAAATGACTACAACATGACAAAAGGGGTCACAGAGATAAGTGGGCAAGTGTATGAATTACATATGCTGATTTTCTATATCTGCTGTGTAATTGCTTTGATTGTTTTTGGTGTGATGTTCTATTCCATCTTCCGTCATCGCAAGTCAAAAGGAGCAGTTGCCGCACATTTCCATGAAAGTACAAAAGTGGAAATTATTTGGACGGTCATACCCATCATCATTCTTGTCGCTATGGCGATTCCCGCAACAAAAACTCTAGTAGCAATGGAAGATACAAGCCAATCGGATATCACGGTCAAGATCACAGGCTCGCAATGGAAATGGCATTACAGCTATTTTGGCGAAGATGTTGAGTTTTTTAGTTTGCTTGCCACCAGCCAAAAACAAATTGATGGAATCGAAGCTAAAGGCGCACATTACTTACTGGAAGTAGACAACCCTTTGGTGTTGCCTGTGAATCGCAAAGTGCGTTTTTTGATGACTTCTGATGATGTCATTCACTCTTGGTGGGTACCGGACTTTGCCGTCAAGAAAGACACCATTCCAGGTTTTATTAATGAAGCATGGACAAGAATTGATGAGCCAGGCGTATATCGCGGTCAGTGTGCGGAGCTATGTGGTCGTGCACATGGATTTATGCCAGTGGTGGTGCATGCGATGGAAGAAGAAAAGTTCGATGAATGGCTAGCGAGTAAGAAAGAAGAACTCGCACTTCAAAAAGCGGCGGCACAAGAAGCGCTCTCTCAAGACTTATCTATGGACGAATTGATGTCGCAAGGCGAATCGATATACACGGCGCGTTGCGCTGTGTGTCATCAGGCAAATGGTGAGGGGATTCCGGGTGCATTTCCCGCGATTAAAGGCAGTCCTATTGCAACCGGAGATGTTACTGAGCACATAGATATTATTGTCAACGGTCGACCGGGCACCGCAATGCAGGCTTTTTCTAATCAGTTAAGTGACAAAGAAATTGGCGCGGTTATCACATATCAACGAAATGCATGGGGCAACGATACTGGCGATACAGTGCAAGCATCCGATGTGAATGCCTTTAAGGCACAAGGCAGTGCTAAGGAGGAAATATGAGTAAGCCAATAGATAAGGCAGTGAAGTCTGCGCCAGCAGAAGCCAGTGCGAACAGTACCATTGCGATTGATGATGGTCACGAGCATCATGCACCCCAGGGCATCACTCGTTGGTTGTATTCTACAAGCCATAAAGACATAGGCACCCTCTACCTTTGGTTTAGCTTTGCGATGTTTCTAACAGGTGGTGCGATGGCTATGATCATTCGTGCCGAACTGTTCCAGCCAGGGCTACAGCTAGTCGATCCGCAGTTTTTTAATCAAATGACCACGGTACACGGTTTAGTGATGGTATTTGGTGCGGTGATGCCAGCATTTACGGGTCTTGCTAACTGGATGATCCCGATGATGATCGGCGCTCCTGATATGGCGCTGCCGCGCATGAACAACTTGAGCTTTTGGATCTTACCTTTTGCATTTCTTATTTTGTTGAGCTCGTTGTTTTTACCTGGCGGCGGTCCTGATTTTGGTTGGACGTTTTATGCTCCGCTGTCCACGACTTATGGACCAGATAGCACTGCGCTGTTTGTATTCTCTGTGCATATCATGGGTATCAGCTCCATTATGGGCGCGATCAACGTTATCGTGACGATCGTAAATATGCGAGCTCCGGGAATGACTTGGTTCAAGTTACCAATGTTTGTTTGGACTTGGTTAATTACCGCTTTCTTGTTGATCGCGGTTATGCCGGTACTAGCGGGGGCAGTGACCATGGTTCTTACTGACAAATATTTCGGGACTAGCTTCTTTGACGCAGCTGGTGGTGGTGACCCGGTAATGTTCCAACACATCTTTTGGTTCTTTGGTCACCCAGAAGTGTACATCATGATTTTACCGTCGTTTGGAATCATTTCCGCCATTCTGCCTGCTTTCAGTGGTAAGAAGCTGTTTGGTTATCATTCGATGGTTTACGCGACGTGCAGCATTGCATTGTTATCTTTCCTTGTGTGGGCGCACCACATGTTTACCACGGGGATGCCAGTTTTTGCTGAGCTCTTCTTCATGTATTGCACTATGCTGATTGCGGTACCAACGGGGGTTAAAGTCTTTAACTGGGTTGCCACCATGTGGCGTGGAGCTCTGACATTTGAAACGCCAATGTTGTTTGCCATTGCCTTTATTGTGCTTTTTACTATTGGCGGCTTCTCGGGACTGATGTTGGCGATTGTGCCGGCGGATTTCCAATATCATGACACTTACTTCGTGGTTGCCCATTTCCATTATGTGTTGGTATCTGGTGCGGTATTCTCGATCATGGCAGCAGCATACTACTGGCTACCTAAGTGGACGGGCAATATGTACGACCACAAGCTGAGTTTATGGCATTTCTGGTGCTCAATTATTTCCGTCAATGTCCTGTTTTTCCCAATGCACTTCCTAGGCTTAGCAGGCATGCCAAGGCGCATACCGGATTACGCCATTCAGTTTGCTGATGTTAATCAAATAGTATCAATTGGTGGGTTTGCATTTGGGTTGTCACAACTGATCTTCTTATGGTTGGTGATCAAGTGTATTCGTGGCGGGGAGAAGGCTTCTGCAAAACCGTGGGAACGTGCGGAAGGCTTAGAGTGGACAGTGCCAAGCCCTGCGCCGCATCATACGTTTACTACACCGCCTAAGATTGACTAGCAAAGAGTGGGGTGAGTGACATGAAACCGAATCCATCAAACAAGAAGCTCACAGTGAAGTTGCTTTTGGCGACCCTGTTAATGTTTGGCTTCGGCTATGCACTGGTCCCACTTTATGACGTGATGTGCGACGCACTGGGAATCAATGGAAAGACAAGTGAAGTAGCCGCCATTCAACCGACAGGTATGCAACCGGACATGAGCAGAACTGTTCGCGTGGAGTTTATGGCGCATGTCAGCCCAGCTATGCCTTGGGAGTTTAGACCCAAAGTGATTTCGATGGATGTTCACCCAGGTGAAGTCGTACAAACCGAATACCTTGCATTTAATGAAAGCGGGCAGAAGTTGGTGGGGCAAGCCGTTCCTTCTGTTTCTCCCGGGACTGGAGCTGCTTACTTCAATAAGATTGAGTGTTTTTGCTTTAACCAGCAGCCTCTGGATGGTAAACAGCAAGCTCAAATGCCGTTGATTTTTTATATCGAACCGGACTTGCCGGAGTCTATACACACGTTAACGCTGTCTTACACACTCTATAAACTTCCCCCTCCTACAGGCTCTTAGCCACTCAGGGAGAGAGATACAGACCAAGGTTGGTCAGTAAGGAGAGAAATTATGAGTAACAAGCCAGGAACATATTATGTTCCCGCTCAAAGTAGCTGGCCGATCATCGGTGCATTTGCTCTGTTTTTGGTTGCTGTTGGCGCAGGCATGACCGTCCAGGGGACACAAAGTGACGGTGCAGTGGGAACCATTGGTGGCATTGTGCTAGCGGTGGGCTTCTTGTTCTTGCTTTACATGTTGGCGGGTTGGTTTAGTAATGTGATTACTGAATCACTGAGTGGAAAATACAGCTCGCAAATTACTCGTTCTTTTCGCCAAGGAATGAGCTGGTTTATCTTTTCTGAAGTGATGTTTTTTGGTGCCTTTTTTGGTGCCTTGTTCTACGCCAGAATGATTTCTGTGCCTTGGTTAGGTGGGGCAGATAATAACTTCATGACTAACGAAGTCCTGTGGCCAACCTTCGAAGCGATGTGGCCACTCACACTGACACCGGGGGGAGAAACAACACAAGCTATGCCGTGGCAGGGCATACCCCTTACCAATACTATCTTGCTGCTATTGTCGTCTATTACGCTACATATGGCGCATATAAGCCTTGAACAAGACAAAAGAACGGCACTGATTGTTTGGTTAGAGATAACCATCGTACTTGCTGGCTTTTTCCTATATTACCAAGCGGTTGAGTATGTTCATGCTTATCAAGACATAGGGCTCACGTTGCAGTCCGGTATTTACGGTAACACGTTCTTCATGTTGACGGGGTTCCACGGTTTACACGTTTGTCTTGGGACTATCTTCTTGATCGTGCTGCTGTTCAGAATCGCTAAAGATCACTTTTCGCCAAAGAACCATTTTGCCTTTCAAGCGGGCAGCTGGTATTGGCATTTCGTGGATGTGGTTTGGTTATGTCTGTTTGTGTTTGTTTACGTACTTTAGGCGCACTGTGAACTCTTGGTTCGACTAATAAGGGCGAGGGTTTGGTGCTAGCCAACCCGAGCTGAGCGCAATAAGCAAAAGGACGACCACCAAAGCGGAGAACATGACTCGACGGCCTAAGTAATGACTCATGGGTTTGTCTCTTTTTTCAGGATTATCTGGGTCTTCACGAACCATTTCGATAAGCGCTTTTGCGAGGTTGAAGATAATGAAAAGCAGCAAAAGGACAAGCGTCAGTTTGAATAGAAATACGGTGGACATGGCACCTCCGGTTTCATCATTGTTGTTATCAAGACAATTATGGCTATCGAAACGGTTTTGGGTTGCAGTTGGTTTAACTGTGGTTGTGTTTTCTCTTTTGGTCAAACTGGGTTTTTGGCAGTTTGAGAGAGGGCAAGAAAAACAAGCATTGGAACAAGCCATTCTCGCGCGTGCGGATAGTGCGTACCAAGCACTAAGCGTCGTTCTTGAAGACAACGACTGGCGAGAGGAAAGTATCCTCGGGAAAAAAGTGGAAGTTAATGTTGTTCCTCAGGCGTTTCCCGTAATTTTGTTAGACAACCAAACGCATAAAGGCAGTGTGGGATATTTAGCATTTCAGATTGTATTGACGAGCGATGAGCCTAGTGCCTATGCGTTATTGGAGCTTGGTTTTGTCGAGGGAAGAGCAGAACGCTCAGTGTTACCAACGGTCACCAAACTCGATAATTCGACTTTCATCACAGGACGCCTGTACCGAAAATCTACTAATCCACTGAGTTCAGAGTTAATGCCGGAAGTTGGCGATGTTATTCGCGTGCAAAACCTAAACATCGCGCAATTGAATCAGCTACTGAATATTGAACTTATGCCCGCAGTCTTGCAGCCAGACAATTTAACTCGTTGGCCCTATGACTTTCCTTGGAATCCATTGCCACTCAATAGTGCCAAACATTTTGGCTACTCGATTCAATGGTTTTCGATGGCAGGTGTTTTCTTATTACTGACTTTAATTGTTTTTGTTCGTTGGCAAAAAAAAGTTGCGTCACATGGAGGTGAAGCATGACATCTAAAGTAACCAAAGGACGACTAATGTTGATTGCGCTGGTTTGTACGTTCGCGCTTCCCGCTGTCATTGCAAAAGTCATTCTCACACAAGGGTGGTATCAAAGCGGAGTGACCAATAGAGGCGAGTTAGTCGAACCATACACGACGTTAGAGCAACTTGGTCAAGAGTCACCTCTCAAAGACCATGGTTGGCAACTCGCTTATGTATTGCCTAACGAATGCACTGAAGAGTGTAAACAGCAGCTTTACCTGCTTCAGCAAAGCCATGTTGCTTTAGGTAAGTATCAAGAGCGAGTAGTGCCAGTCGTTTGGCAGACTGAGCATTCAGATCCCATGGAAGTATCGATGTTAGCGATGCAAATGAATGAATTGGTTACCTCTAAAGTGAAACCTGGGCAAATGTTGATCGTTGATCCTCTTGGGCAGCTGGTGATGTCTTACTCGCCGAAACCAAATGAGGACTTAGTCCTATTGAATAAAGGTATGTTGGCGGACTTACGCAAGCTCTTAAAACTGTCACGAGTCGGTTAGAGGAAGTGCATATGAAATTAATTCAGTTGGTGAGATTCAGTTTGCTCCTAACTCTCGTGGTGATCATGTTAGGGGCATATACTCGCCTTTCAGATGCAGGGTTAGGTTGCCCGGACTGGCCTGGTTGTTATGGGCACTTTTCTGTGCCGCATCAAGAAGAAGACGTCATACGTGCTAACCTGAACTTCCCCGAGCGGGCAGTAGAGCATGAGAAAGCATGGCTTGAGATGATTCATCGCTATTTTGCAGGAACGTTAGGTTTAGTCATTTTTGCGATGGCAGCGATATCAGTAAGGTCTGAGCGTGTAAATTCAACCATTCCGATGTTGCTAAGCGTATTGGTGATTGGGCAGGCACTTTTGGGAATGTGGACAGTTACTCTTAAATTAATGCCCGTCATCGTGATGCTTCACTTGCTCGGTGGTTTTGTTTTATTGGCGTTACAGGCGATTTTTTACTGCCAATTAAAAGCGCAAAACAATCTCTATTTCTCTCCATCTTCTAGCTCTCTGAGAGGCTTTTCATTGTTGGTTTTCCTGGTTGTTTTGGTGCAAGTGCTCCTTGGAGGATGGACTTCGTCAAATTATGCTGCGCTGATGTGTACCACACTGCCGATTTGTGAGGGAGACTGGATGAGCCATCTCTCATGGAAAGAAGCGTTTTCTTTCTGGCAAACTGGATTCGAGAATTATGAATTTGGTGTCTTGGAGTATCCGGCAAGAATGACTATACACGTCACTCATCGTATAGGCGCTATTGTTACCGCCACCGTGGTATTGGCTTATAGTATTGGGCTTATGAGGCAAGATTCTCATCATTCACAGAGAATTGGAGGGTGGTTGTTATTCACTCTGGTGTGCCAAATTATGCTGGGTGTAAGCAACGTAGTATTTCAACTTCCTATCTATGTCGCGGTGGCGCACAACCTTGGTGCCGCTGTTATGTTGAGTCTCGTTTGTGTTAGCCAGTTTTACTTGTGGCAGGGTAAAACGGCTTGGAATTACACCGCGAAAGGAGTTCGCTATGAGTAAAGAAATCGCGCTGTCGTTAAATGGGCGAAAGCGACTAAGTTCCGTTTATTTGAAGTTAACGAAACCTAAAGTGGTGGCGTTAATGTTGGTGACGGCAGTAGTAGGTATGAGCTTAGCCCCGGTTGATGATTTCCCCTGGTTGCAGGCGGTAGTTGGCCTAACGGGGATTGGTCTGATGGCAGGGTCTGCGGCAGCGTTTAATCATCTAATTGACCGCCGAATTGATGCGAGAATGGCACGTACACACAAACGACCATTGCCATCGGGTGAGACTAAACCATCATCGGTGATAGCCTTCGCTACAGTTTTAGGTGTCTTAGGGTTTGTACTTCTCTATGCGATAGTCAACCCGCTGACGGCATGGTTGACTTTGATGAGTTTGCTCGGCTATGCGATGGTATACACAATGTACCTCAAACGTGCTACGCCCCAAAATATCGTCATTGCAGGGATTGCCGGTGCGATGCCGCCTCTTCTCGGTTGGACTGCTGTAACAGGGCAATTACATGCGAATGCCTGGCTGCTCGTAATGATCATTTTTATCTGGACGCCACCACATTTTTGGGCTCTGGCTATTCATCGTGTCGAGGATTACCGCAAGGTAGATATTCCCATGCTGCCAGTGACACACGGCATTGAGTACACCAAAACTTCTATTCTGTTGTATACGGTGCTATTGACTTTGGTTTGTGTCCTACCGGTTTTGGTTGGTATGGTCGGCGTGGTGTATCTTTTTGCCTCGCTACTCCTCAATGCTGGCTTTATGTACCATGCATGGAAGCTAAAATATGCACCAGAGCCAAATACCGCGATGGAGACGTTTAAATTCTCTATCTATCATCTTTTGGCGTTGTTCATTGCATTGCTTTCGGATCACTATATTGGTTTTTAACCTTTCTTAAAACAGAAAACGCCGCGTGGTTCGCGGCGTTTTTGGTTTTGATACTTTGGCTTTAAGACAAAGCTTTCTAGATTTATTGAATTTCTAGCAGTTCAACATCAAAGATCAAAACACTTGCTGGTGGAATTGGGCCAGAGCCACTCTTACCATAGCCAAGCGTGCTTGGTACGAAAAGGCGGATTTTCTCACCTTCTACCATGTATTGTAGACCTTCTTGCCAGCCTTTAATGACTTGGTTAAGACCAAATGAAATCGGCTCACCACGATTAACAGAGCTATCGAATACCGTGCCATCAATCAAGGTGCCGTGGTAGTGTACTTTTACTTTACTTGTTGCCGTTGGGTGAACCTCACCTTCGCCTTTTTCAAGAACCATGTATTGAAGGCCACTTTCTGTTGTGATGACGCCTTCTTTTTTCGCATTTTCTAGTAAGAATGCTTGGCCTTTGGCAAAGTTTTCATCTGCT
The DNA here is from genome assembly GCF_033338775.1 of Vibrio sp. Vb1018. NCBI lineage: Bacteria > Pseudomonadati > Pseudomonadota > Gammaproteobacteria > Vibrionales > Vibrionaceae > Vibrio > Vibrio sp. Vb1018. Next base: position 31,932 of record NZ_JAWOTI010000001.1, on the reverse strand, counting down.
ACTTTATGGTTTGTCCAAGTACGGTAAATGAAAAAGCCCGCCAAAATAAAAATAATAAGAGGAAACAAAAATTTAGACACGTAATCTCCTTGTCTATTTAGGTTGTTTTAGCAAAAAGTTGATGGTTTCTGCCATGGCTTCAACGCTGTCATGACCACCAGTAATTACTTGATATTTTCCGTTTACGATAAAGGCTGGAACGGAGTTAATTTGGCCTCGCGTGGTGATCGCTTCTGCCTTAGTGATGTACTCAAACAGCGCTTTTTGCTGTGCTTCATCTAAATGGTAAGGGCTGATAAGGTTGCGAGACTCAAAGGCTTTCTCAACAGCGATTTGGCGTTCCTCAGCCGTTGCATCGGCACCCATTTGCACAGCAGTAAAAAGATCTGCCATAAACGCTTTATCTGGTGTTGATTCAAGCTGCATTACGGCAGTATAAAAGATGATGGCGCTCACTTGTGCACTTTCATTGAACGTTACATGCATTTTTTCAACGCTTTGATCGGTCAATGATTCAATTTGAGGGACAAACTCTTCCATTGAGCGGCAGTGGCCACAAGTTAAAGAGAATGCTTCAGTCAGGGGAGCTAAATCATATTCTTCAAGGGATACTGGCAAAACTTCGTATTGTTTGCCTTGCTGAGGCTGACTCTTGCCGCTATCGCATGCCGACAAAGCCATTACGGCAACAACAACAGCAAAGCCTTTCGATATGGTTTTTAACATAGTAGTGCTCTAAATGAGAAATTTGCGTTAGTTTATCGGTTAACGATAGTGACTAAAACCATTAAATAACAATAAAGTGAGACCATTGGTAACAGACTTAGCCTGACGTATGGGCTGTAAGGGTAGGGTATTTTAGTGTTGCTTTTTATTTGAGAGATGATTTGGCATTGACTCCAGTGGCATGAACGCTGCATAGACAAACCAATCGGTGGACAAAAGCGCTAAAGATTCGGCGTGTTTTGTCGACACAATGAACAAGAGTTTTTCTACGTTGGTAATGGTATGAAGCATTGGTTTTTAATTGTTTGTGGCATTCTGGCCGGGTGCAGTAGCCTCGATCAAGATATGGTCCCAGGTGGGAACATTTTAGATACAGCTCCTAAATCAAACACTGAGCTGAGACACCCAGAATGGGGATACCCGAGCGCATCCAATGTGGCTTCTTCCCCTCGTTCATATCAAACGGCGAGGGCGTCAGTAAAAAAGTCGCAAAACGTGACCTCTCTGGAAATGTTCCTGAGCAGGCATAACATTCCTCACGAGACGCTCAGTGGTGGTCACCTGATGATACGTTTGAAAGAGCAAGTGCATTTTCAAACGGGCTCTGCACGGTTATCTGCTCAATCTCAAGACTGGATTCGAAACATTGGTCACTATCTGGCGGGAAGAACTGATGTTGATGTCGTGATTGATGGTCATGCGGATAGTACGGGAGCTGAAAGTTTCAACGACACGCTATCTGAAAAGCGAGCTCGTGAAGTAGAAAAACAATTATTGGCGACGAGTATTCCACGTCAACGAGTGTTTTCTAGAGGCTTCGGAGAGTATGTACCGAAGTGCAGCAATGCGACAGCGAGTGGTAAAGCTTGCAATCGGCGCGTAGAGCTAACATTGATCGTGGATGAATAACGCAGACGTTGGGTGGTAATCTTCGTTGTGTTGTTCTTGCATACCCGTTATTTGCTTAGTGGAGTTTAAGTTCGGAGTTGAGCAAGAAGACTGAATAAGGAAAGCTCGCACGGCAACATTTAGCTAGAAAAAATAGAAAAGAGGCACCGTTAGGTGCCTCTTTTACATCCGCCAATGTTCATAGGGGGAACTTAGGCAAATTCTTTTTCAACGTAAGCGACGATGTCAGATGACTCGTATAACCACTGTGTTTCGCCATCTTTTTCGATACGAAGGCAAGGGACTTTAACTCGCCCACCACCTTGCTCTAGTTCAGCTCGATGAGTAGGATTATTTTTTGCATCACGTAGCTCAATGTTCACCGATTGACGCTTCATTGCACGGCGGACCTTTACGCAAAAAGGGCAGGCTTCAAATTGGTAAAGTGCGTATTGTTTCGCTTTTTCATCAATACGTTGCTGTTCTTCTGCGGTGCGCTTAATACCACGAGGTGAGAACACCGCGTTCAGCAATAAGATAACCTTGCCTAAAATCCAACGGATAAACTTCATAATGATCCCTTGATGTTCATTGGGTAACTGTCCTTTAAGAATGCAATCATGATGCTTGTTGCACTGAGCGTGAAGTCTATCAGTTGTTTGAAATGGATAAAACCATGTATTTTATGCGGAAAATAGACGTTTAAACCAACCCCAAAAGCCACTTGCTGAAGCCGGACGGGCTTCTTTACCTTGATAAAAACTTTGCATGAGTTCGGTTCTGAATGCATCAACGTCCATGCGTTTTATGACAAGCTCATGCTGCAATGTATTTTGAGTCTGCTCGGCATGATCGTGCGCCAAGCTGAAATCCATATTTAAATAGCCTTGCGTGTATAACCAAAGGTGGGTGACTAAGATTAGGTCTTCAGCAGATTGGTTAGTAAACTTATCCGCGAGCTCATTACCCAAGGAGTCAGTCAGAACTTGCTGCATACGCTGGGTAGAGTGAGCATGTTGCTCGTAGTTAGCACTTGCTTCAATATGTGATTTGGTCAAAAGGCCAAGCAGGTGAAGAGTAGGTGCTGTTGTGGGTTTGTTCTCACAAACTTTTGTAAATAGTTGTGACTGTTCTTTTAACCAACGCCGCTTTGCTGCTTTATGTTCTTTAACAAAGGGGATTTCTTCAAATCCCATCTCTTGACTCAGTTCACTAAGAGACGTCATGGTTTTTTAGTTCCTTCACCGTTACTTCGATATGTTGATCATTGATATCAACAAAAATTGAGCTGCCAGTAATCATAACAGAAAGGCTAGTACCTCGGTCAAGATGCTGACAAATCAAGTCGATAGCGTCATAGTCAAAGCTCTCTACGTTGACGGGAAGCATTGAGAACTTTCCTGACATTTTGTCCCACCAGACAGCCGCTTTGGTGTTATAAGTGTAAACTTTTACATGCTTTGCGAGGCGAGAAGCTTTCTTAATTCTGTCTGGTTCTGGTTCGCCAATTTCAATCCAGTGAGTAATGCTTTGATCATCGCCAACATGCCATAAATCAGGCTCTTCAATCGTAGAGAGTCCTTTTGTAAACTCCAGATTGCTTTGAGCATTTAAACAGTAAGCTAGAATGCGAGCCAACATTCGTTGCGGCTTTTCAGAAGGATGAAGGGCGATAGTTAGATTTTTAGAATCGTAATAGTCATTATTCATATCGGAAATGGCGATACGAAATTTGTAAATGGTTGGTTTAAGAGCCATAGATTTATATCGTTTTGTTGGCAAAATAAGTTTTAGGCAAAAAAATAGCCAGCTTTAAAAGCTGGCTATCGTATCAAATTCTTTAAGAATTAAAGTACTTTGATTTGCTCTGCTTGAGGGCCTTTTTGACCTTGAGAGATAACAAATTCTACTTTCTGGCCTTCAACTAGAGTACGGAAGCCGTCACCAGTGATTGCAGAGAAGTGAGCAAATACGTCAGGACCGTTTTCTTGTTGAATGAAACCGAAGCCTTTAGTTTCGTTGAACCACTTAACTGTGCCAGTAGCTGTGTTAGACATGTCTATTTCCTAAATATCTAAATAATGTAATCTTTCGCCTCAACGGCGCTTATAGCGTGGAAAAATAAATTGCTATTGCGTACCACAGGACGACGGGTTACAAGTAATCCAACGAAATGTGAAAACAAAGAACTTTCTTTCTAGCCGTGTTTGAGTCTAGGTTAATTCCACGAAGAGTCAACATATATTAGTGCTTTATGGACAAATATTTGTATTTAGTCACTATTTAACCAGCATGTTTTTGATTAAATTTCAAATAAATGACGGTGATGTGAAGTTTTTTAGCATAAAATTCAACTAAATCTATAAATTTGACTTATTTATATAATTATTGTCCAATCTGGTTCGACCATTAAGGAGGATTTATGGCAAAGCGTAAAATCAGTCCTCAACCGAGTGGCTCACAACATGAGACCGACTTCGGCAGAGGTGAAATCAAAGACAACGCGTTAAAAGCGGTTGTTACCAGTCAGCTGTTCCAAACACGAGTCGTTAAAGCGAAAAAAGGTAAAGGTAGCTTCAGCCGTAAAATGAAGCATAGAGGCAAAGAGCCCTATTCAAAGTTCTCCCCAAGGTGGATTTTGAATAGGGCTTTTTTGTTGGTACTAGGTATTTGCAAAACTGATGATATTCAATTTTTAGTACCAGATAAGTTTTCCTAATTTATCATGTACTGCTTCAACTGCTTCAACTGCTTCAGCGAACTAGGCGTTGAAAGTACCAATTAAGTACTAAAACTTACTAAGTTAGATTCATATCAATAAGCGTCACTTCCTGTCTTATGCAAGTCTACTATATCTTTAGTCTAATCAAACAGCCGAGATTATGGTTTAAAAAGACTGGTGAGAAGTAGGTATGTCATCGACGAGTTATGGTACTTATGGTTGCAAATGTAAAAAAGCGTGTGCTTCTTTATTACTACTGTGGCTGTCCATTTGTCCGATGGCGCATGCGCACAAATCAGAGTCTCATTCTTTAATTGTTGCTAACTCCAAAGCGTGGAAGCCGCTCTCTTACCTTAGCCCAGATGGTGAACCTAAAGGTATTTTAATCGACTTTTGGAAAGAGTACGCGGCGAACAACCAAATCGACGTTCAGTTTCTCCTTTTGGATTGGGATGCTTCTTTGCAAGCCGTAAAAGAGGGTAAGGCTGACTTTCACGGAGGACTTGTCTACTCGCCCGAAAGAGCGAAGTATATGGACTTTGGCGCAGTCATAATGCCTATCCAAACCAAATTGTACGTAAATAAAGATGTACTTTCGGTTGATATCAGGAGTGTTTTAACTGGCGAAATGACGCTGCCAATTGGCGTTGTTAAAGGAAGTTACGAGTCTGAGTTTGTTCAGACGAATTACCCGAATGCACCTATCGCAGAATACATTAACAATGATTCGATGATACAAGCCGCCGTCGATAAAAAGGTGCTGTACTTCGTTGCAGACCTGCAAGTTGCTAACTTTTATATGGCAACCACGCCGGGAGCGGGTATGTTTGTCCCGACAATTAGCTTATATAGTAAAGATCTTCGGATTGCAGCAGGAATGCACAGTGCAACTTCCATTTTAGAGGTATCACGAGCGTTTGAAAAAGTCATCGATACGGATCGTGAGCGGATCCTCACCCGTTGGAGTGTGGTGAAAACGGTTTATCCACTTTATCTTTTCCCTATTGCTATTTTCATTATGGCGGTCGCAACGCTTTATCATATTTTTGCCCTCAAACGTATGGTTGCTCTTCGGACAAGGCAATTAACGATTGCCAATCAGCAATTGCTGGAGATGACGTTGACGGATTCTCTCACAAAGCTATACAACCGTAGACACCTGATTGAGCAATTGGCGCTACTGAATCATTTGAAGCGAAACTTAACGGTGATGGTGTTTGATATTGATGATTTTAAATCAATCAATGATCGATATGGCCACCTTGCTGGAGACCGAGCAATAGTTGCCATCGCAGAAGCCGCTAAGTCGATGACTGATGACCGAATGACATTGGCGAGAATTGGAGGAGAAGAGTTCGCACTCGTTACGTCGTCTCTGTCAGAGCGAGAAGCGCTCAATTTTGCCAATATGCTTTGTAAAGCCGTTTACGATCAGCCTGTTATACTGGGCGGACAAGCAATTCATTTGAGTATCAGTTTGGGCTGTGCTTACTATCCTGAGTTTACCCACATCGTGAGCTTGCAAGATGCTGACGAGTTGATGTATCAAGGTAAGTCTGAAGGAAAGAATCGTGCAGTTTTCCAAGTTATAACAGACTGTCAGCTTCAACCTGCGCTTCGTCAAGTGAATTAGATCTCGCTAATTCAACTGATACTTCAAACCATCCTCAAGCCTCAAAGTTTTAGTCAGAGTAAGGTGGTAAGCGTTGACGATCACGTTGCGTTGTTTTCTTTGAGGCCAATTTGCGTACAAATACTATCACTTTCATATATATAAACCCCCGCTTGCTCACGTTTTTATCATAGAAGCAGTAATTGTTTTAAAGTGATAAGTGATTTCTTGGTAAAGATCAGAACCCCTGTCTACACTCAGTGTAAAGTAATGCATATAAAGCATGATGCATACAGTGTTGTACAAAAACAATTAAAGAAGATAAGAAATAAGTTGGCTTGAGAAGGACGGGGAATGAACAACGAATGCTTTGCTAGGTTCCGAGCTGTCACGGATGAACTGTCAATGAAAGAATCGTTGTCAGTTGGGAAAGACCCTTATGCTCACTATCTCAAAGATATTGTGGGCATTGATTTGTTGTCTCGTGAAGAGGAGTTGCATTACGCCAAACTTAATCGAGCTGGTGATGAAGAAGCGCGCGAAATGTTGATTGAGTCTAATCTTCGACTTGTTGTGAAAATCGCAAAAGGCTACCTCAAACGGCCAGGCAATAACTTTACTCTGCTCGATTTAATAGAAGAAGGTAATATTGGTTTGATAAAAGCGGTCGATAAGTTCGATCCTGAGCCAGGCTACCGTTTTTCTACTTATGCGGTATGGTGGATTCGCGAGAATATAGAAGCGGCATTAATGAACAATGGCCGCACGGTACGTTTACCTGCTCATGTGTGCAAAGAGATAAATAGCCTGGCTTTAAAAAAGCTCGATGCGTCAAAAAGTGAGAGCAAGGAGTTGTCTATTTCTGAACTCTCACGCTGCTCAGGGGTGAAAGCAGAGCGTATAGATGAACTTGTTGCGCTTAGTGGCTTTATTGATGTATCGACCACTGCGGACCTACATCGCGTTCCATTTGTTCTTGAACTGTGTGAAAGTGAGTATACGCCAGATCCACAACAAGACTGTGAAAATCAGTGCTTTACTCAAGCTATTGAAAATATTATTAAAACCTTGCCAACTAAGTTGCAGAAAGTCTTAATCCATCGATTCGGATTATTTGACCAGAGAGTGAAAACCTTGTCGGAAATAGGCCTGTTGTTAAACGTGTCTAACGAGCGTGTTCGTCAGATGCAGATAGAGGCGGTTGAACGCGTGCAGAAACGTCTCCGATTCGATGGTTGGGTTTAAGATTTTTAGCCCCTTATCCTAGCCGATTAATTTACTGGCTTGCTACTCTGTTCTTCCGTAAGTAACAGCAGCTCAAGCTGTGCTTTAGCTGCTGCCTCCAATCTCCATACACTCAATAATCGGTTAAGTGCTGCGCGATAAGCACGACTTTTGAGTAAAAAAGCGAGCGTACTTGTGTAGTTGTTTACGACTTGCGCTTGTGTCTCGACTAATGCGGTTTTGTTTTCGATGTCGATGTGTTGAAGGTTAAAGTCAGGAAGAAACGCACACTCATACCATACCTCTACAATTTCACGAATTTCGAGTTCTTCTTCAGGCACGTCGAAGTCTTGTAACTGGTAGTTTTCTGGTATCGTTGATAAATAAACCACATCCAATTTGTCTGCAACAAATGTATACATCGGATTCCTTAGTGTACGCGCTTACAGAGTAAATAGTCTCATCGTTTACATTTTTGTCAATGACCGTGCTCAAGTATGAATGATGAACCACACCACATTCCGAACTTAACTTAGACTTTTTAAGTACTTATCGGTTAACCCGAAATATTTCAGGTTGCCATCTGGCTCCAAGACTAAGCTCATGTTGGATGTAGAGATCATGCCCGGATCATTCGTTGAGAAAATAACGGTCTTATTGAGTAGTTTGTCGCTGAATAACCGCTTGAAGTAGTGCGAGTTTTCTTGCTCAGCACCATTAAATGGCTCGTCAATGATAATCAAAGATTGTTCGCAGTTACCTAGCCCTAATGCGAGCCGCAGTCTTTGTTGAATACCATTTGGTAAACTTTTACAGATATCAACGCTCAATTGAGTGTCCAGGCCTTGTGGCAACCATGTATCGAGCTCAAAGAAACTCACCATTTCACGCATTTTTTCTGTTGGGATTAACCCATTATGCAAGATGAAGTTAGTCTCCAAGGAGCCTTCAAAAATATGCAGGTTAAACGGGACGTAGTTAATCGAGGTTCGATAGCGGTAACTGTTGAATTGTTTGATGTTATAACCGTCCACCGAAACTGAGCCTTGATAGCGTTCCTCTAGCCCAGCGATAATAGAAATGAGCGTCGTTTTACCGCAACCTGTTGGTCCACAAATCACAACTTTTGCGCCCGGTGGAATTTTAAAACCAAGATTAGTTAAGCCTGTTGCCGCACCACTATAACGATGGCTCACACCAGAGCCGACGATACTACCTTGAAATAGGCGAATAGGGGGGCTTTTCTCTAACGTTAGCTTATCGTCATTCATCGCCATAAGGTTGTTGATTTGCGCAGAAGACGCCTTAATGGATTGGAACTTAGAAATAGAGTTGTAGATGCCCATAATAGGCCCCAACGCCTTCCAGACTAAAATTACGGTAGCAAGCATTGCACCTGCATCGGAGGTGCCGTCCATCACGCCGATAACGGCCGCGACGATACTTGCGGTACCAATAACCTGAATCAAACTCCCGCCTGCTGCCTGAACCCTGCTATTAGTCACTGAAACATGTTCTGCATCGTTGGTGCTTTGTAAATGCGATGCGCTAAAGCGGGACTGGATAACACGCAACAATGGCAAGCCTTGGATGGTTTTTATACCACGAAGAATCTCATTCCATTGGTAAGAAACCATGGCGTTGGCGCGAGAGCTCTTGGACGTGGCTTGCGAGTAGATGTAACGAGAATAAACACAGAACACCAACATTAGAATCAACCCCGCCATAACGACTAGCGCCGCGGTACCAGACATAAGAGCAATGGCAATAATGAATACGATAACAAACGGCATGTCGAAGTAGCTTAATGTTGACTCTGCGGTTACCAAACGGCGGAAAGTGTCGATGTCTTTCAAACGTGCTAACTGAGAAGAGACACCAGCGGTAGATGTCATCGAATAAGGAAGCCACAACAGTTTGGATATTACGTTTTGAGAAATATGCACCGCCAAATCCTTCCCTGATGTGGCGATGATGTTGACCCGCATTTTCTTGAAAAAGTATTCCGAAAACCCAACAATCACGGCAAACAACGTGAGCCAATAGAGCGTGGCTTGCGAGCTAGACGTCAAGGCGAAGTTGTACACACTCATAATAAAAAAGGGCTGGAGTGCGCCGAGAATACTGACCACGAAGCTGAGGATAATCAGGCTCTTGAGTTCATTGTTGTAGCGATAAAACGCGTATTTAATCCAGTTACTGCGGTCTTGAGATTCAGGTGGCGGCTCTCGGAACAAGCGCGAGTATTCGCTGATCGAGACCAACAAACATGGCTTCTTGCAGAGCGGGTATTCAATGGTGTTGTTATTGGTGTAATCAAACAGGATCAGTTTGCCGTCTTTGGTGCCCAAGAAAATCGCAGTGAGGTTTTCGATCTCGATAAAACAAGGATGAGGGTGCCCCTCGATGTGTTCCAACGTTTTTAATTTGGTGACGTCACAACGGTAACCAAGGCGTTCAATCGTGGCAACAAAACTGTCGCTGTCTTTTGGTTTAGGGATAAAAGCGTCACTGAGGATAGAAGGTGTGCCTTCCCATTCAAGCGCAATGAGGGTGTAAGCTAAACCACGAATCAAAGGTGACTGATTGTATCGCTCGTCATAACTGCGAGCCTCAAAGTCCAACAAGCGCTGAGGGACATTATTAAAATCAACCAAAATACTCATTGGTCACCTCCGGTAAGTTTGACGCGTTTGAGGCGATGATTGAGCTTGTCCATCTTATTGCTGACGATGATGAGTATTTTGTCGTTGGCGCGATAGGCAGTACTGGTCAAAACCAATCGAGCAAAGTCGTCATCATAAACACAGTCGATGTCGTCGAAGATCAACACACGTTTGTTCGCGAGTAAGGCACGCACCAACAACAGGGCATAAGCGACTTGGCGAGAGAATGGGTTGCGTAAATGTCCTTTAAGCTCGGTGTAAAAACCAGCGGGAAGGGCATCGATTTGTGCTTTGATGTTCATGGTTTCGCAAAGCGCAAATGCCGTGTTATTTAAGCTTGGGCGGAAACAAGTCAAGTTGTCGATGATGGTGCCTTCGACGAACGAACTGGTTTTGTCGACCATGAGCACGCTATTACGCCAGACGTTGTAGTTGACGTCATCGAGTGGTGTCTCGTTGATCTTAATGTCCAGTTTGTTGTCGGTGTTTTGCCGCGTAATGCAATTGGCAAGATGGGTTTTGCCTGCGCCGCTTTTCCCCGTCAGCAAGTAAGCCTGACCACGTTCAAACTCGATGCGTTGCTTTTCCGAATACTTCACCGAGATGCGCTCGACTTCTGTCGTATCATTTTGTTGTTCTACAGATGCCGCAAGCTCAAGCAGCTCGGCGATACGTTGAATATGAAGCTTGTTCAACTCCCATCGACTCACCGTGCGCATTACTTGCTGGTATGGCGCGAAGTAGCGGTTGGTAAGCATGATGATGGCAGCCATGATGCCTTGGCTCGATTGCATGTTGATAACTGCCGTTGCCAAAACTACCACCACACAAGCAATGGAGAGCTGTTGTATGAGCGACAAGATAAGGCTGAAGTTCGATTCAATTTGCTCGTATTTGATGTTCTCGACTTCACGCTCTTCCACCATTTGTGTCATGAGGCTCTCAACGCGATATTCCATATTGCGCGCTTTGATATCGAGTGGGCTAGAGATGATCTCGATGATTTTAGAAGTAGTTAAGCCTTCGATGTCGGATTTGTTTTCTAAGCTGTTGATTTTCTGCTTAGATAGGCTCAGTGCGAACACCGCCAAAATGATGGAGGCGAGCAAGATGGTCACTCCCGCCCAAATGTTGATCACACCGATAATCAGAATGGTCAGTATGCTGACGGCAAGGTTGATCAATGCCCGTACAGATTCTCCGCCAAAGAAGGATTTAATCTCGGGAATGGTGGCAATACGCTCTAAGTATTCACCGGGTTCTAGGCGACGAAACTTCGATATCTCAGCCAAACAGATGGATTGAAACACTTTGTTGGTTAAGTTGGTTTCGAATTGCTTCATGATCACCGACGAAATCTTCTCTTCCTGATTCTTTAAGTGATAGTCGAGGAAGATGGTGATCAAGATAATGGCAAACAGAAGAAACAGCGTGTCTTTAGCTTGGTTAGGTAAAACACGGTCAAAGATAATCAGAATCGAAAAGGGCAACACTAAACCAAACAGTGTTGAGATGACCGTTGAGAAAGTCAGATAACACTTGTCAGCAAAGTTAATCTTCTGGGAAAAATGCTCAGTTTGCATTGCGACCTCCTTTCTTAATCGATGGTTTGGAGAGAAGGTGTTTTGGAACTAAGTCTTGATTGCTTCTGCCTTCGATATCGCTCATCAACTGCATGATGCTTTCGATGGATTGCACCGACAGCATGCCTTTGATTTGCTCAAGATTGATCGATTCAATGATGTAGTCATAACGCGCGCTCTCGTAATCACGTAGCGCGCTAAACAGTTTACTTTCTGCTGCCAGTAAGTCGGTAATGGTTCGCGTACCAAGCTGGTAAGCGCGCTGAATGCCTTTGTAGGAGGCGTAGTTAGCTCGGATGATATTCTCGTAACTGCTAATAGCGCGGGAGAAGTCATTAATGTTGAGTACCGAGGTGTTAACGCTATTGCGCGTCGTGAACAATGAATCTTGGTACAGTAGCTCGGTTCGCTCGATGGCAGTCGACGATTTTTGATAACCGTAGTAATCCGAACCGCCGGAGAAAATCGGCACATTCAAGTTCAAACCGACGCTGGTGGAGTTACTGTCCCCTGTTGCGGTGGGGTCGGTTCGGTCATAGTTGTTCGCATCGTCATAACGGTAACTGGCAGAGAGTGACACGGTCGGCACAAAGTTTGAACCGCTTTCTTTCAACCCTCTTCGGCTGCGTTCTACGGTTTTCTTCGCAACCAATAAATCGTTATTGAGCTTCAAAGCTTGTTCAAGAATCGCGCGTTGTTCGGATTCGCTGATTTCCGCCAAGGGCACGCTTTCGTAGATGTCCTGCGATGGGGTGACTGGATATTGAACTTGAATCTCTAAACCGTTCAAAATCACACGTCGATCTTTCTCTAAGGTTCTTAAGCGGTTGGCAATGCCTTCTTTCTGAGCAATTACCTCATACAACTCGCTCGCCGCAGTGTTGCCAAGCTCCACGTTGCGACGCATTTGGCGCTCACGTGTTTCAGACGATTTAAGCTCGACTTTGGTGGCTTTGATTTGCGCGTTGTTTTTCAGGTACTCGAAATATTGCGTCGCGATTTCAGAAATGGTGCTCTGGATTTTGTTCTCGTGTTTGATTTCTTCAATGTTGAAATCAAGTTTCGCGGTGCCGTATTTGAAGATGTCGCCAAGGTTAAACACTGATTGAGATAAAGACACGCTGTAGCTGTTTGAGTTGTAGCTAGAACGCGTATCCGGTGTTCCCGTTAATATGGTCTCGTTTTCATTCCATGTGGTATCAGCAGCACCGTTTAAAGAGGGTAGGAACTTAGAGCGGCTAATGTCGATGTTGTATTCGTTTTCTTCCACGCCTTTGTCACTAGCGCGCAGAGATAAGTTGTTTTCCAAGCCGAGTTTGACCGCCTCAAGCAAGGTGGTCGCCATTGCCGAAGGAGCATTGCTCAATGTAAGCGCTGCCAATACGCAGCTAGTTAAGTTTCTGTACCGCCACATACTTGTTGATCACCTTGATGATTTCGTCGTTTTTATAAGGTTTGCTGATCACGTAATCCATTCCAGCTTCGATACAAGCTTGGTGTTCATTACTGCTGGTCAATGCTGTCGCACCTATGATGGTGCAGGGGTTTTGTCCGTTCTCTTGTTCGTATTGTCGAATGCGTTTGGTTGCTTCAATACCGCCCATGCCTGGCATGATGCAGTCCATAAAAATGATATCCGAGCGCTGATTCATGAAGTGCTGAACGGCGTCTGCGCCATCGCCAACGGTATCGGCTTCGTATTCTTGCTTGCTCAAAATACGTTTGAGTAGAATCTGTTGAACACGGTCATCCTCAACAATCAGGAATGAGCTGTTCTCCATCTGATCTTCTGAGGCTTCCGCTTCCATGATTGCTAAAAGATTGGGGATGAACTCATACGGAATCGCAGGAGAGTTCAGAATCTTGTCGACAAAGGTATGGCTCTCTTGTGCTTGCTGAGTGCTAGTGACTGAAAGCAGCAATTTAGTATTCGGGTGATTGCGCAGTTGCGATTTCACCGTTTTGCTCAGTGAGGGCAGCTTGTTTGGCTCGAACGTGTCGGTCAGCATGATGGCATCGTATTCGCCAAAGGTTTTTGCCGCAGAGAAGAGTTCGTTCGGCGTTCGAATTGGCGTAATCTCTAAGCCCAAGTTGACTAACATTTTGTTCATCACATCAATGCGCAGCTGAGAGTTGGCACACAGTAATAGGCGCTTATTGTCGAAGCGAGTTTTCTCGGTGTGGAAGCTTTTGGCTTTCAAATCGAGCTGAATTTGAAAACGTTCCTGATTGCCCGATTGATACCAATGGCTCTCGTAATAGCCATAATCTTTCAACACGCTTTTCGCCAAATCGTCTTTGGTTGCAGTGTGCTGTTTATGGTCGCTCCAGTGTAGGGTATTGAGCTTGGCAAGCGGCACATCCAGCGTGGTTAAGAAGTTTAGATTGATGGTCAGGCGGGTATTTTCAATGTCTGACGCCGCACCTGATTCAATGGTGACAAACAGTTTCTTGTCGGCTTTGAGTTGGATGGCATTTGATAGCTGTAGGAACAACACCCAGAATAAGCTGGTGGATTGTCCTTCAACACGGTTTGGTAAGTTATCTGAGATAAAGCAGTCTAGCTCACCTTCATTGCGCTGCACTTTTGAACTGATGTGAATCATCAATTCAGACAGTACATTCAGCAGTGAAAACTCTTTCGATTTGCTCTCGGTCCCTTGTGAAATGAGTCGGTTGTAGTTCTCTGCCAATTCAGACAGGGTATTGGCAGCCGAGGTTATATCTTGCGCCATCAACACTCCGCTCTCATCGGTCTCTTGAACGAGATATTGCACGCCGCCGTTAATGGTGTTGGTGATGCCACGAATCTCGTAACCAATCAGAGCATAGAGCTGCTTGTAGAGATCGTTATTGCGTTTTTGCTCTTCGAGTTTGCTGAAAATCAGTTTTAGGTGTGAGTAGATCTGACGCTGCTTCGGATTGATGCTCACTTCATTCAGCAACTCTTCCAGCCTTTGTAAATCCAGTTGTTTGAGTTCTTGATAAAGCTCATCGAATTCTTGGTCAATGTCACGCTCATTCGAGCTGGATTTTTTCAGTTTAAGGATTGCCACCAAGTTCGATAGCACTGCGATACCAACCAGTACGACAACGACCACAAACAACCAAATGAAGAACTCGTTTTTCTCCATCATTAGGTCGCTCGCATGGTTGTTAAATATGGTCCTGTAGTTGTCGTCCATTTGTAGGTAGTTATTGGTGAGCGAGAGGTACAGTGCCAACACATCGTCGCGTGTTTTTTGGCTGTCTGAGAAGCGATTGATTGCCAGTTCAAGCTGCGTGTATTCGGTCGCGCCCACCAAGCTAAACTCGGTTTTGTTGAGTGACGCGAGCGACTTAAATTGGTCAATTTCGTCTTTCAGAACCTCAAAATCAAGCTCTGTTGTACTGCAATAACGTGCGCTTAAACAGCGTTGAAGCGTTTGAATATCAAACTCGATAGTTTGGTTGAGCTGTTGAGCTTGAACCAAAAGAGGCGCGTTTTGCACTTTCTCGACTGAATCCACTTTTTCCCAAGAGATATACAAATAAAAGGCGAGGGCAGCCAGCATCAAGCTGAAAGCGATGCTTAGGCGCATAACAGGAACGGAAATATTGTAAGAAGGTTTGCTACTCATCCATCACCTCTCATCGAATGCGTCTTCGATAGCCGACATAACCGGCTTCGCTGCGTATTCGATCACCCGGCGTGAACCTGTTTTCACGTCTGCGGTAAACTCCATATAAGGGGACAGCTTGTATTGTGTGCCTCCGCGCTCTAGATAGTTTTGACTGATTTGGATTTCCGCGAGGTAGAATTCAGCGTCTTCTTCTTCATAAGAAGAACGGCTGATCGATGCAATTCGACCTTCCAAAAATCCGTATTTGGCAAAGTTGTAGGTATCCATCTTCACTTTGACCGCTTGTCCGATTTCTACAAAACCCATGTCTTTACGCGGGATCTTCGCCTCTCCGTGAAGGGCGTTATTGATCGGTGCAATGTCCGCGATGCTTTCACCTGGCGGTATCACAGCGGAGCGGAAGTTGAAGTGCACTTTATCTACTACACCGTCAATAGGGGCGTAAACCACGAGGCGATCCACTTTATCTGAGTGTTGAGGACGTAATATACGTTTCAACTTTAAGTCCTTGTTTGCTTGAATGATTTGTGCTTGATACTCGGCATTACGATTCTCCACCAAGTCTCGGTACTGCTTCTCTAGTTTGTCGAGTTGGAAGCGCTCATTCATGACCGACTCATCAAGGTTTTCTATCTCACGCACCATGTTTGACTCTTGAACCTGCATATTCAGAACATCGACGTAAGACGCCATTTCCTCTTTGTACAAGGTGTTCTTAATATTGAGCTGCTTGCGTATCAAGGAGAGCTGGTTCTCGGAGCTTTTACGGCGCTTGAGCATTGAATCAATAAGCGAATTCTTATGTTGGATATCGTGAGTGATCAACTCTTCATTGGAACGGTTTTTAGAAAATTCTTGCTGCCAGGTATTCATGTTGACTTGCACTAATTCTGGGTACTTTTCGATGTAGGAAGAAAAATCGGGTTCCACCATATCGCGCAGGCTTTCGTAACGAATCTTGTCTAGCTCAAGCTGAATGATCTCTGTGTTTACCGTATCAAGTTGAGTGTTTCTATCCAGAGAGCGAAGGCGTGCAATAGGTTGACCTTCATAAACCACTTCGCCTTTGCGCACTAGCATTTCTTCTAGAATACCGCCTTCAAGGTGTTGCACTTTTTCGATGTCAGATTCGAGCAATAGCTCACCGCGCACCGACACCACAATGTCGATACGAGCCTGAGATGCCACGGCGATAGCCACCATGGAAAGCAAAAAGATAACCAGCAAGGTTTTGTGTACGCTGGTCATTGCACTTGCTAGCACGATTGTATCGTCTGCTGTTACTTTCGAAGCTTCGTTGTTCGAAACAAGCGCCTTTTTGAGGTGATGTTCTATTTGCTTATTACTCATGAGCCACCCCTATGATTCACTACCTGTGCGGCTATCGATTGAATTTTCGATTTTTAACAGCTGGCTAATTTGTCTGTTTACGTTGTTAAGCTCGGTTTTAACGTCCTCGATCAATTCATTAGGAGCAGGGAAATGGTGTTTGTTTAAGTGTTCAAGCTTTGCCAATTTTGGTGGTAAGTCGTCATCACATAACAAGACGAGAATGGTCTTTAGTCTTTTTGAATAACATCTGAGTGCTTCAAAACGGTTTTGTTTATGCAGCATCTCAATATCAATCCCTGCATCACTGAAATCTTGGTAAAAATCGCCTAATAGCAATTGCAGCCCTTTATGGCTGTTGTCGACTGAGCGCAACAGATTTGTCATATTTATCATTATCCCACCGCACTAATTGCTTTAATGACAACAAGTAAGGATCTTTATACTGGGTTTTCAAATTTTTTTGTTTTTATAGAACTCGAAAGGTATGAAAAAAGTTGTATAAAAAAGTTGGTTTCTAAAAATGGTGTCCTTTACTGCCTCTAAATACGATCAGTTAGCTAAAAGCAACGGAGGCTGTAATGGCAGGCGACACTAATCAAGAAAAAGACAATGAAAAGCTTAACGATGCGGTAGAGCAAACAGAAACGAAGGATACGGGGACAAAAGAAGAAAAACAGCAGTCGACCGTCTCTTCGACTGTAGCGACCGGTGCTGAAAGTGCAGATGCTGTTGATGAAGCCAATCGTGCGATGGAAGAAAATCCTAGTGGCGCGGGTACGGAAGAAGAAGCAGTGAGCTCGGGTGGCGCAGTTCAAGAAGAGGATACTGAAAGTAGCAGCGACTCTGACGCTGCACAATCCAATGTTGTTGATAGTGTAGCTTCTAGCGGAGAATCAGGTGACGAGGCTCTGGGCAGCGGTGGTTCGGATTCTGGGGCGGGTGCCCAAGCGGTCGGTGGTGGTGATGCCTCTGGCTCTGAAGGTGGTTCGGACGCAGAAGGCAATGAAGCGCAAGGACAAGCGGTACAAACTTCATCTGCGCCAAGTGCTTCTTCAGACTCTGAAGGTTCTCAAGGTGGTGACGAGCTAGATTCAGAAACCACTGAAGAGAGCTTCGCGGTGGATGTACAAGACACCAGCGAAGAAACCACGACGCAAGTAGAAGACGATTTCGACTCCGAAACTACGAGCGAGACGTTCCAAATTAAAGTCGAAGGTGAAAATGACGCGCCAGAAGTAGGGCAAGATCTGGCATACATCATGGATGAAGATGGCACTATTACCTTCACTCAAGAACAACTTCTCGGGTACGCGAGTGATGTTGATGGCGATGATCTTGCCGCATTCAACGTGCAAGTGGGTGCTAATGCATCGGTTGTGGATAATGGTGATGGCACTTATACCGTCACACCTGATACTGATTTTAATGGTGAACTCGGCTTAACGTTTGATATCAGTGATGGTCAAGAAACCATTTCTAGCTCGATTGATTTAACTGTTCGTCCAATCAATGACGCACCAGTGCCGGAAGATAAAACCTTTGAGGTGGAAGAAGACGGCACGCTGATCTTCACCGATGCTGACCTGCTTGCTGGTGCAACGGATATTGAAGGCGATAACCTAACAGTTGAGGGCGTAAGCTACGACGGTGGCGACGGCATCCTGACCGACAACGGTAATGGGACTTACACTTTTGCGCCAAATGAAAACTTCAATGGCGATGTGAACTTTAGCTTTGATGTGTCCGACGGCACGGATACGGTTTCTGCCAACATTGATGTAAGCGTTACGCCAGTCGACGATGCACCAGTATCTGGCAATCTTGCATACTCGGTGGATGAAGATGGCTCGATTCGTTTGAGCCAAGAGCAGTTGTTGTCGCAAGCTTCCGATGTGGAAGGCGATGCACTGACGGCATCTAATCTTTCGGTAGATGGCAACGCGACGGTAACTCAAAATGACGATGGTAGCTTCACCATCACGCCGGACGCAGATTTTAATGGTGATATCGACATCAGCTTTGATATCTCAGATGGCACGAATACCGTTCAAGCAACCGCTGACCTAACCGTTAATCCAATCAACGATCTGCCTGTTCCTCAAGACCAACAGTTCAGCGTGGAAGAAGATGGCACGCTGATCTTTACGGACGCAGACCTGCTCAGTGGTGCAACGGATATTGAAGGCGATAACCTAACGGTTGAGGGCGTAAGCTACGACGGTGGTGACGGCATCCTGACCGACAACGGTAATGGGACCTACACTTTTGCGCCAAATGAAAACTTCAATGGCGATGTGAACTTTAGCTTTGATGTGTCCGATGGCACAGATACGGTTTCTGCCAACATTGATGTTAACGTTACGCCAGTTGATGATGCGCCAGTATCTGGCAATCTTGCTTACTCAGTGGATGAAGATGGCTCGATTCGTTTGAGCCAAGAACAGTTGTTGTCGCAAGCTTCTGACGTGGAAGGCGATGCACTGACGGCTTCTAACCTTTCGGTAGATGGCAACGCGACGGTGACTCAAAATGACGATGGTAGCTTCACCATCACGCCGGACGCAGATTTCAACGGTGATATCGACATTAGCTTTGATATTTCAGATGGCACGAATACCGTTCAAGCAACCGCTGACCTAACCGTTAATCCAATCAACGATCTGCCTGTTCCTCAAGACCAACAATTCAGTGTGGAAGAGGACGGCACGCTACAATTTACCGATGCGGATCTGCTTGCAGGTGCGACCGACATTGAAGGCGATGACCTTTCTGTAACGGGAATCAGCTACGAAGGAACCGACGGCGTTCTAACTGACAATGGCGATGGCACGTATAGCTTTGCGCCAAATGAGAACTTCAACGGTGATGTAAACTTCAGCTTCGACGTATCTGATGGCACAGATACAGTTTCAGCGAATGTGGATGTGAGCGTTACGCCGGTGAATGATCCTCCTGTGGCTGGTTCAACGTCTTACACGGTTCACGAAGACAACTCTATTACCATTTCTGACGCGCAACTGTTGGCAAACTCTTCGGATTTAGAAGGGGATGTATCGATTGATAGCGTGAGCTACTCTGGCAGCGATGGTGTGTTGCAAATCAATGGTGACGGTACGTACACCTTCTCTCCAAATGAAAACTTTAATGGTGAAGTGACGCTTGATGTTGTCGTCGCTGATGAAGAAGGCGCAACGGATGTCACCACTGCTGGCATTACAGTACTGGAAGTGAACGATCCACCAGTCGCTGGACCAACTTCTTACACTATTGATGAAGATTCAGTTCTGACGTTTAGTGAGTCGCAAGTGCTGTTGAATGCCTCTGATGTGGAAGGCGATGTAGAGCTTGTTGGCATTAGTTACGATGGGCCGGATGGCATTTTCACCGTTAACGATGATGGCACGTGCAGCTTCGCGCCAAACGAGAACTTTAACGGACAAGTTCAACTTGATGTCACCATTCGAGATGAAGATGGAGCAAAAGTTGATACCGTCATCAATGTGAATGTATTGCCAATCAATGATGCGCCAGTATCGGGTGATTTGGCTTACAGTGTTGATGAAGACGGTGCGATTACACTCAGCCAAGAGCAACTTCTTTCTCAAGCGTCTGATATTGAGGGCGATGACCTGACTGCTAGTGATTTGACGGTGGATGGAAACGCAACCGTTACAGCGAACGATGATGGCAGCTTCACGATTACACCAGATGCGGACTTTAATGGTGACATTGATATCCAATTCAACATTACGGACGGCACAGACACTATCCAAGCAACGGCAGATCTAACGGTTAATCCGGTTAATGATCTTCCTGTTCCTCAAGACCAGCAGTTTAGTGTTGAAGAAGACGGCACGCTTCAGTTTACTGACGCAGACCTGCTTGCAGGGGCGACCGACATCGATGGCGATAACTTAACGGTTGATGGCATTAGCTACACAGGCAGCGATGGTGTGCTGACTGACCACGGCGATGGTACTTACACCTTTGCACCAAACGAAAACTTCAACGGCGATGTCAGCTTTAGCTTTGGTGTTTCTGACGGCACTGAGACCGTACCTGCCAATGTGGATGTGAGCGTCACTCCAGTGAACGATCCTCCGGTTGCGGGTTCAACGTCTTACACGGTTGATGAAGATAATGCGATTACGATTTCCGACGAGCAGCTTCTGGCTAACTCTTCGGATGTGGAAGGCGCGGTGTCCATCGATAGCGTGACCTATTCAGGCACCGATGGCGTATTCCAAGACAACGGTGACGGTACTTACACCTTCATGCCGAATGAGAACTTCAGTGGTGATATCAGCCTTGATGTGATTGTGGCGGATGAGCAAGGTGCGATTGACGAAACGACCGCAGGCATTACCGTCATTGAAGTGAATGATCCTCCAGTTGCCGGTCCAACGTCTTACACGATTGATGAAGATTCAGTACTGACATTCAGTGAGTCACAAATTCTTGCCAACGCATCTGATATTGAGGGCGATGTAGAGCTTGTTGGCATCAGCTATGAAGGCTCGGATGGTATCTTTACCGTCAATGGTGATGGTACTTGCAGCTTTGCACCAAACGAGAACTTCAATGGTCAAGTTCAGTTGGATGTGACCATTCAAGATGAAAATGGGGCAACCGTTGATACGCACATCAATGTCGACGTATTGCCAATCAACGATCCACCAGTATCGGGTGATTTGGCTTACACCATCAACGAAGACAGCTCAATCACGCTAAGCCAAGAGCAGCTGCTTGCCAAAGCGGGCGATATTGATAGCGAGAACCTTGAAGCCATCAATCTATCGACAGATGACAACGCGACGATTCAATACAACGATGATGGCAGCTACACCATCACACCGGATGAAAACTACAACGGTGACCTAGATCTGACCTTCGATATCATTGATAACGATGGCGGCTCGGTACAAGTTGGTCTGGATATTACGGTTAATCCTGTGAATGACTTGCCACAAGCGCAAGATCAACAGTTCACGGTAGAAGAAGACGGCACCTTGCTTTTCACGGATGCAGACCTATTGGAAGGCGCATCGGATATTGACGGCGATGATCTGTCTATCGAAAATGTTCTCTACACAGGTGCGGACGGCGTGCTTACCGATAATGGTGATGGCACTTACAGCTTCGCGCCGAATGAGAACTTCAACGGTGATGTTCAGTTCACATTCGATGTGTCTGACGGCACAGGTTCAACACCAGCATTCATTGATGTCAGCGTGACACCAGTGAACGATCCACCGGTGGCAGGTTCTACGTCTTACACGGTTCAAGAAGATGGTCAAATCACCATTAGTGACGAGCAGTTGTTAGCCAACTCTTCTGATGTGGAAGGCGACGTAGCCTTGGCGAATGTTAGCTACTCTGGTAACGACGGTAGCTTCGTGGACAATGGCGACGGCACATATACCTTTACGCCAAATGAGAACTTTGACGGTAACATTTCGCTCGACGTTACGGTTATTGACCAAGATGGTGCAACGGATACAACAACCGCAGGCATCGATGTTATCGCGATGAATGACGCACCAGAAACGTCAGGCATTCAAGCTGAAGTGGATGAAGATAATGCCATCACCATCACGCAAGAACAGTTGCTTGCGAATGCGACAGACATTGAAGGTGATGACCTTGTTGCCAGCAATCTACAAACCAATGACCCAGATGCGACGATCGTAGCCAACGATGATGGTTCTTTCACCATTACGCATACGGAAAACTTTAACGGTGAGTTGGACTTCACTTACAACATCAGCGATGGCGAAAATGATGTTCTGACCACGTTGGATCTGACCGTTAATCCTGTCAACGATGCGCCAGAAGCGGGCGACGAGATCTTTATTCAAGCAGAAGAAGATCAAACCGTGGGTGTTTCTCTGCGTGAAGAGCCTGCGTTACGTCTCGACCAAGCCCCTGAAAACGGCATCATTGAAGCAAATCTAAATGACGAATGGGTACAGCTAGAAGTCGGGCAGGAGGTGCCTGCAGATACGGAAGTGCGCTTCATTCCAAATGATGACGCATTGGCAAACGGTACGCACACGAGTCAAATTGGTACCTTTGATGACAACGCTAGCCTCGATGATTGGGGTACTGCTGTTGACCCTTACACACGTGAGTTTGTTGATGGTGATTTGAAAGTTACCGTTCAAAGTAATGATGACCCACTCGGTGCGTGGAATGGTAAAACACACATCGGTCACGGTATTGGTGATACTGACCGTCAAGGCTTGAGTGGTGATGAAAAACTGACTGTGAGCGTTGAAGGTCAAGACATCAACGAAATCAGCTTCCACCTAGACGGTCTAGGTGGCTGGTTTATGGAAGAGTCTCGCCACTTTACCGAAGTCGAAATTCGTGCATTCAACTCCGATGGTGACTTGATCGACTCGATGACTTACCACAAAGAAGATCGTGGTAGCTATGAGACGGATTACACCCTAACGGTGAACGAGCCAGTGTCTTACTTTGAGCTAGGAACAATTCAAGGTAACGGTACTTACGTGGTTCAAAACATGACGGTATCGCAAACTTGTCATGATGAAGCAGTGTTCACATCTATTGGCGTGGACGGCACGGAAATCACGGAGACGGTAGAACTGAATATCCGAGAAGGTGACAGTGAAATCGAACTGACCGCTGACTTGCCAAATGTGACCATCGATACCGAAGGTTCTACGCAGTTTGCCTCTGTGGTTATCACAGAAGAGCAGCTTCTCGCACAAGCGAGTGATATCGATAGCGATGTTCTTGATATTCAAAACCTAGAGCTGGTGGGGGATAACGCGGAGCACGCTACGTTAACTGACAACGGCGATGGTACATGGACAGTCACACCAGATGAGAACTTCTACGGTGAGATTGAGCTGGGTTACCAAGTTACGGATGGTGAACTCACTGACGACAACATCATCAACATCAACTTCGAAGCAGTAAACGATGCGCCAATCGTTTCTGGTCCGATTGTGTTGTCGACTGATGAGGATGTGGGCATTACGTTTAGCGCGGACGATCTGCTTGCCAATGCAAGTGATGTGGAAGGCGATGCGCTGTCTATCTCTGATATCTCTTACAGCGGTGATAACGGTGAGCTTGTCGACAATGGCGACGGCACTTACACCTTTATGCCGAATGAAAACTTCAATGGTGAAGTCGATATCGATTACAAAGTCTTCGATGGCACCGATGAAGTCGATACCCATCTAGATCTGACCGTTATTCCGGTCAACGATGTGCCAGTTCCTGGTGCACCGCTGCATACTCAAATGCTAGAAAACGGCACCATCATCATCGAAGCAAAAGACCTGTTATCAGGTGCGACCGATGTGGATGGCGACATTCTTCATATCGAGAATCTACTGCTTGTTGACCAGTCACAAGGTACGTTGACAGACAACGGCGACAACACCTTTACCTTCGAGCCAACTTCGAACTTCTACGGTGAAGTGAACCTGACCTTCGATATCAGCGACGGTCAAGCAAGTGCACCAAGCACTGCGAAGATCGATGTTGAGATCGTCAACGAAGGTCCAGAGGTCAGCGGTCCTGTTGATGCGGTCGTTGATGAAGATGGCTCAATTACCATCACTCAAGAAGACTTGTTAGCGAACGCGACGGACGTGGATGGTGACAACCTTGAAGCGGTGAACCTGTCGACCAACGATCCTAATGCAACCATCGTTGAGAACGCTGATGGTAGCTTCACGATTACGCCTAGTGAAAACTTCTTTGGTGAAATCGAATTTACTTATGACGTAACTGACGCGATCGAAACCGTCGCCGCGGATCTAAACCTCACTGTTAACCCAGTGAACGACCTGCCAGATGTACCTGATTTGTCCTTCACCACAGAAGACGGTGAAGCCATCACGATTACTGAAGCAGAGCTGCTGGCTCAAGCGACGGACATCGAAGGCGATGACTTATCTGTTGTGAACGTGACGAGCTCAAGCGATACGGTTCAAGTGACAGACAATGGCGATGGCACCTACACGTTAACGCCAGAGCAGGGCTTCTTTGGTAATGTTGACCTCACGTTTGATGTGAGTGATGGCACCGATGTGGTGGCGGCAAACATCGACTTGAAAGTTGAGTTCGTCAACGACGCACCAGAAGCAGCGCCAATCGTGGCAGACGTGGACGAGGATGGCTCTATCCTCGTGACACAAGAAATGCTGCTTGAAAATGCCAGCGATCAAGATGGTGATGACCTATACGCAACGGCACTAGAAACCAATGATCCGAATGCCTCTATCGTGGATAACGGCGACGGCACCTTCACGGTGACACCGTCGGAAAACTTCAATGGTGACATTGCATTCACTTATGAAGTGAGTGACGGTGAACTAAGTGTTGCTAATGAAATGACATTGACGGTGAATCCAGTCAATGACATTCCAATTGTTGCGCCTGGCATGTACCAAATTGAAGAGGATGGCAGCATCCTGTTCACGCAAGAAGATCTGCTAAGTGGCGCGATTGATATTGATGGTGATGACCTCACCGTTACCAGCATTAACTACTCCGGTGATGAAGGTACTGTAACGGACAACGGTGACGGTACATTTAGCTTCGTACCAGAAGAGCACTTCAGTGGTGACTTGCAGTTCAGCTTTACGGTTTCTGACGGTACGGATGAAGTTGAGCAAGACATTAATGTCCATATCGAAGCCGTGGCAGATGCGCCAGACCTAGTCATCACTGATGGCGACGGTCGAAACGTGGATGACCAAGCGATCTTGGTTGAGCCAGGCGGTATTGTTGAAGTGAACATCGCCGCAGCATTGGTTGACCAAGACTTGTCAGAAACGCTGACTGTGACCGTTGATGGCGTTCCAGAAGGTTCGGTGATCAGCTACGACAACGAAGGGGTACTTAACGATCAAGACAACGGTATCACCAGTTTTAACGATACTGAAATCACGGTTACCTTTGAAGGTGAAACCGCGGGTTACCAAAACGCAGCTGGCTATTACAAAGTTGATGAAGACGGCAATATCACGGGCGTTGAAGTGGTGTACGAAAACGCCTCTCAAGTTGGCGGAGGCGGTGACCTCATTCCGGGACAAGATCAGTTCAGCTTCCAAATCTCGGAAGGGGAAAGCTTCAACCTATTCTTGATTCCTAACGGTCATAACTTCAATGACTTTGCGTCCATGCAAGATGGTCAGTATGAGTTCCGTGCGGCAGATGGCTCTCCTGCGAACATGGATACGGTCGACCCACAACTCGTGTTTGTGGGTGCTGATGGTTCTGAAACCGTGATTCAAAGCCAATTTGGTGATGCAGTCTTCCATGGCGGCACAAGCTCAGAGCTCAACCAAGATGGCATTGAACATACTCGAACTACTGTGAACGAAGACGGTGAACTGGTTTACGGCTTTGAAGATCTCTACGGTGGCGGCGATGCCGATTATAGTGACTTCAACTTCACCATTGATGTAGGTGAAGTGAACAGCCAGATCTACAGCGGTGAAGTAACAGTCGGTCCAGATGGTTCTGTAACGCTTCCAACCACAGCAATTGAACAAGAGCTACAGATTCAATTGCCAGAAGACTTTAACCAACAGCTAGAAATCAATGTAACGGCAACGGCGACAGAGCTATCAAATAATGATTCTGAAACCGTTTCTCAAACCATCTACGTCAATGCAACGGGTGCTCACATTGAACATACGCCTGAAGCATTGCCTGTTTCTGCTGTGGTTGAAGAAGATGGTTCAATCCTAATCACGCAAGAAGATTTGCTCGCTAATGCGCGTGACTTGGATGGAGACCAACTGACAGCACTGAACTTGGCAACGGATGATGAAAACATCACCATCACAGACAATGGTGACGGTACTTACACCTTAACGCCAGATGCGGACTTTAATGGTGACATCACCTTTACGTTCGATGTGTCTGACGGCGATGATGTTGTCTCAACCAACCTTGAGTTATTGGTGTCACCAGTTAACGATGCGCCTGAACCACAAGATCAAGCGTTCACCATTGGTGAAGATGGTGTGCTGACCTTTACTGATGCGGATCTCCTAACAGGCGCTACCGATATTGAAGGGGATGACTTATCTGTTGAGGGCGTCACTTACACAGGCGCGGACGGTGTTCTTACTGACAATGGTGATGGCACATATAGCTTCGCACCAAACGAGAACTTTAATGGCGACGTGAACTTCACTTTCGATGTTTCCGATGGCACGGATACCGTGACGGCGAATATCGACGTAAGCGTGACGCCGGAGAACGATCCACCGGTTGCAGGCAGCACGGCTTACACCGTTCATGAAGACAATTCGATTACCATTAGTAACGAACAGCTGTTGGCTAACTCGTCTGATATAGAAGGCGAAGTGGCGATTGATAGCGTGAGCTACAGCGGTAACGATGGCGTGCTGGAAATCAACGGTGATGGTACGTACACCTTCTCACCAAACGAAAATTTCAGCGGCGAGGTGAGCCTAGATGTTGTCGTTGTTGATGAAGAAGGTGCAACGGATTCTACCACTGCTGGCATTACTGTGATTGAGGTAAATGACCCACCAATCGCAGGTCCTACCGCATACACTATCGATGAAGACCAAGTTCTAACCTTTAGTGAATCTCAAGTGCTACTGAATGCTTCGGATGTTGAAGGGGATGTTGAGCTAGTAGGCATCAGCTACGACGGTCCAGATGGTATCTTCTCAGTAAACGGCGATGGTACTTGTAGCTTTGCTCCGAATGAAAACTTCAATGGTCAAGTGCAGTTGGATGTGACCATTCGTGATGAAGACGGCGCAGAGGTCGATACTTACATCACAGTCGATGTCTTACCAATCAATGATGCACCAGTTTCGGGTAACTTGGCGTACAGCGTCGACGAAGACAACTCAATCACGTTGAGTCAAGAGCAGCTTCTTGCTCAAGCATCGGATGTAGAAGGCGACGCGCTAACCGCATCTAATCTAATGGTTGACGGTGATGCAAGGGTTACGGCAAACGACGATGGTAGCTTCACTATCACGCCAGATGCGAACTTTAATGGCGACATTGATATCACGTTCGATATCAACGACGGCAGCGACACTATTGTTGCAACAGCGGACCTAACCGTTAACCCAATTAATGATTTGCCGCAGCCAGAAGATCAAGCGTTCACCATTGGTGAAGATGGTGTGTTGACCTTCACTGACCAAGACCTGCTTGATGGTGCAACGGACATTGATGGCGATGACCTATCGGTAGAGGGCGTCACTTACACAGGCGCAGATGGTGTCCTAACTGACAATGGCGATGGTACGTATAGCTTTGCACCGAATGAGAACTTCAATGGGGATGTGAACTTTACCTTCGATGTTTCTGATGGCACGGATACCGTGACCGCGAATATCGATGTGACAGTCACTCCAGAGAACGATCCACCGGTGGCAGGCAGCACGTCTTACACAGTGCATGAAGACAACTCGATCACCATTAGTGACGAGCAGTTACTGGCGAATTCATCTGACGTCGAAGGAGATGTCGCGGTTGATAGCGTTAGCTACAGCGGCACAGATGGTGTGTTCCAAGACAATGGTGACGGTACGTACACCTTCTCGCCAAACGAGAACTTCAATGGCGAAGTGAGCCTAGATGTTGTCGTGGTCGATGAAGATGGTGCGACGGATTCGACTACCGCAGGTATTACAGTACTTGAGGTGAACGATCCACCAATTGCAGGCGCGACCAGCTACTCAGTGAACGAAGACGAAGTCATCACCATTAGCTCTGAGCAGTTATTGGCGAACGCTTCTGACGTTGAAGGTGAAGTTGCGATTGATAGCGTAAGCTATAGCGGCTCTGACGGTATCTTTACTGATAACGGTGACGGCACATTCAGCTTCGCACCAAACGCAAACTTCGATGGCGATGTGAGCCTAGATGTTGTGGTTGTTGATGAAGACGGTGCAACTGCGTCAACTAATGCAAACATCGATGTATTGCCAATCAACGATGCGCCAGTATCGGGCAACTTGGCTTACAGTGTCGATGAAGACAATTCAATTACGCTTAGCCAAGAGCAGCTTCTTGC
This sequence comes from Vibrio sp. Vb1018, assembly GCF_033338775.1. Lineage (NCBI taxonomy): Bacteria > Pseudomonadati > Pseudomonadota > Gammaproteobacteria > Vibrionales > Vibrionaceae > Vibrio > Vibrio sp. Vb1018. Next base: position 3,492 of record NZ_JAWOTI010000001.1, on the reverse strand, counting down.
TCAAGCATCGGATGTAGAAGGCGACGCGCTAACCGCATCTAACCTAGTGGTTGACGGTGATGCAACGGTTACGGCAAACGATGATGGCAGCTTTACCATTACGCCTGATGCGAACTTCAATGGTGACATTGATATCACGTTCGATATCAACGATGGCAGCGACACTATTGTTGCAACGGCTGACCTAACGGTTAATCCAGTTAACGACTTACCACAGCCAGAAGATCGAGCGTTTACCATTGGTGAAGATGGCGTCTTGCTGTTCACTGATGAAGATCTGCTTGATGGTGCAACGGATATCGATGGCGATAATCTATCGGTTGAAGGTGTCACTTACACAGGTGCAGACGGTGTCCTAACCGACAATGGTGATGGCACTTACAGCTTCGCGCCAAACGAAAACTTCAATGGCGACGTGAACTTTACCTTCGATGTTTCTGATGGCACGGATACCGTGACGGCGAATATCGATGTAAGCGTGACGCCAGAGAACGATCCTCCGGTTGCAGGCAGCACGTCTTACACGGTGCATGAAGATAATTCGATCACCATCAGTAACGAACAACTATTGGCTAACTCATCTGACGTAGAAGGCGAAGTAGCAATCGACAGCGTGAGCTACAGTGGCGCAGATGGCGTGTTCCAAGACAATGGTGATGGTACTTACACCTTCTCGCCAAACGAGAACTTCAATGGTGAAGTGAGCCTTGACGTTGTGGTTGTCGATGAAGACGGTGCAACAGATTCAACCACTGCGGGTATTACCGTTCTTGAGGTGAACGATCCACCAATTGCCGGTGCAACTAGCTACTCAGTCAACGAAGACGAAGTGATCACCATTAGCTCTGAGCAGCTATTGGCGAACGCATCTGATGTTGAAGGTGACGTCGCGATTGATAGTGTCAGCTACAGCGGCTCCGACGGTATCTTTACTGACAACGGCGACGGTACATTCAGCTTCGCACCAAACGAAAACTTCAACGGTGATGTCAGCCTAGATGTTGTCGTGACCGATGAAGATGGTGCAACGGTAGCAACCAATGCAAACATTGATGTATTGCCAGTCAACGATGCTCCAGTATCAGGTGATTTGGCTTACAGCGTGGATGAAGATGGTTCTATCACTCTCAGCCAAGAGCAGCTTCTTGCGCAAGCAGGCGACGTAGATGGCGATGACCTAACCGCAGCGAACCTCACTGTTGACGGCAATGCGACCGTTGTTGCGAACGATGACGGCAGCTTCACTATCACACCAGATGCGGACTTCAATGGCGACATTGATCTGAGCTTCAACATTACGGACGGCGATGCCACCATTCAAGCCACTGCCGATCTGACTGTGAACCCAGTGAATGACTTGCCAACGGTTGGTCAGCCACAGTTTGTTACGCAAGAAGACACAAGCTTCACCTTCACCGAAGAGCAATTGCTGCAAAATGCAGGTGATATCGATGGTGATAACCTAACGGTTGAAAACGTTGCTTCTGACAGTGGTACGTTAGTCGATAACGGTGACGGCACGTACACCTTCGCGCCAAACGAAAACTTCGATGGCAACGTGAACGTGACGTTTGACGTCAACGATGGCACTGCAACGGTTCCTGCTGAAGCGAACATTGATGTTCAATCTGTGGTTGATATGCCAGAGCTGTCGATTGCTTCAGACTTGGTGATTGCCTCTGATAACTTCGAGTCTGGCTCGAACGGTTGGAACGCAAACACCGAAAGTTCACAAGGCTTCGAAACGGGCGACATGTTGGGTCGTATTGGTGGCACTGGCGGTGATGAAGCGGTCAGCAAAACCTACGAGATCCCAAGCGATGTCAACGAAGTGAATATCTCGTTTAGCTTCTACGAAATCGATTCTTGGGATGGCGAGTCGTTCCAAATCTTTGTAGGTGGCGAACAGCTAACCACCTTGGAGAACTCCGCGTTCCGTACTCAAGATGGTACGACAACGCTTTACGACTCAGATGGTAATGAAGTGGGTGAAGTGATCCACGGAGCCTCTCAACGTGAAGGCTTCAGTGGTTGGAACGACCAAGCACACCAAGTGAACTTAACCGTTCCGGTGGAAGATGGTCAGCTTCAGTTAGGCTTTGGTTCTACGCTAAACCAAAGTATTCCTGACGAGTCATTCGGCATCGACAACATCGAAATCACGGTAGCGGACGCGGATTACCAAATCATTGGTACCGAAGATACACCAGTGCCGCTTGATATCGATGCAGCGTTAACCGATACCGATGGTTCAGAAAACCTCTCAATCTTGATTGAAGATGTGCCAGAGGGCAGCGCACTATCAGCGGGTGTTGATAATGGCGACGGCACTTGGTCACTACAACCAGGCGAGCTAGAAGGATTAGAGTTTATCCCTTCTGCGGACTTCAATGGCGATGTGACGCTAACCGTGAACGCAACTTCTACCGATGTGGATACAGGTACAACGGCGACAGCGACGCAAGATGTGACGATTCATATCTCGCCAACCAATGATGCACCAGAAGTAACGGGTGATATCAGTGCCGTTACCGCCGAAGACAACAGCATTACGCTAACTCAAGAGCAGTTACTGGAGCATGCCGTTGATATTGATGGTGACGACCTAAGTGCAATCAACCTGAGCACCAATGATGAAAATGCGACGGTTGAAATGAACGAGGATGGCAGCTTCACCATTACACCGAGCGAGAACTTCTACGGTGACATCGAGTTCACCTACGATGTGACTGACGGGGCAGAAGTGGTTGCGGCTGGTCTCGACTTAACGGTAACGCCAGTCAATGACGCACCAGAGCCACAAGATCAAGCGTTCACTGTGGGTGAGGACGGTCTTCTTACCTTCACCGATGCTGACTTGTTAACAGGCGCGACGGATGTAGAAGGTGACAACCTAACCGTTGAAGGTGTGACTTACACTGGCACGGACGGTGTCCTAACCGACAATGGCGATGGCACGTACAGCTTCGCACCGAATGAGAACTTCAATGGCGATGTGAACTTTACGTTCGATGTGTCAGACGGTACGGATACGACCTCTGCCAACATTGATGTGAGTGTGACGCCAGAGAACGATCCTCCAGTTGCGGGCAGCACGTCCTACACAGTACATGAAGACAACTCGATCACCATTAGTGATGAGCAACTACTGGCTAATTCGTCGGATATCGAGGGTGATGTTGCGATCAGCAGCGTGAGTTACAGCGGTAACGACGGTGTGCTAGAAATTAATGGCGATGGTACTTACACCTTCTCACCAAACGAAAACTTTACAGGCGATGTTAGCCTTGATGTTGTCGTGGTTGACGAGGACGGCGCGGTTGATACAACAACAGCGGGAATTACCGTTCTTGAGGTGAACGATCCACCAATCGCAGGCGTAACCAGTTACACCATTGATGAAGATGAAGTCATTACCATCAGTGCAGAACAGTTGTTGGCAAACTCTTCCGATATTGAAGGTGAGGTAGCACTAGATAGCGTGAGCTACAG